>JAYWAQ010000062.1:0-2536 GCA_043782305.1 Burkholderiales bacterium | reverse complement strand
GAGGGGCCGGCAAGCTCTGAGCCCAGTACCAAAAAATAGAGGGGATTTATGAAGTTCAGCGCGAGAAAAGTTTGGGTTGCGACGGCGTGTGCGGTCGCGGTTTTGGCTGCAACAGCGGCCTCGGCGCAATCAGGCAACGGCAGCAGCGGGCGGCTACTGGCGACCGGCGGCGTGTCAACGATTGAGGGCGCTGGCGGCGGCGGCTTGTCGACGTGGGCCTTGATCACTGGCTACGGCACTGATGCGCAGATCGGCGCGAACGTGCATTACACGGCTGCCAAAACGCGAGACTATGCGCTGCAATCCGGTGGCGTGGCCATTGGCCTGTATGACCGCGTTGAGCTCTCGTATGCCAACCAGCAATTCGACAGCAAAGACGTGCTGGTTGCCATCAGACCGACGCTGCGTGGCTACAAGATCAAGCAGGACGTGTTCGGCATCAAAGTTCGTGTGCTCGGTAATGCCGTTTACGATCAAGACACGTGGCTGCCGCAGGTGTCGGTTGGGCTGCAATACAAGGACGACAAAGACCGCACGGTGATCCCGTTTTTGAACGGCGCGCTGAAGGCGCTGACCCCGAACATCAAAACCAGCGGCAGCGATTTTTACGTCGCCGCGAGCAAGCTGTATTTGGAGCAAAGCGTGCTGGTCAACGGCACGCTGCGCTTCTCGAAAGCCAATCAGTACGGTTTGTTGGGTTTTGGCGGGCCCGATGGTCACAGCTATCAGCCCGAGTTTGAAGGCTCGGTGGCGTATCTTCTTCGTCGTGATTTTGTGATCGGCGCGGAGGCGCGCATCAAGCGCGGCAACCTGAAAAATCCGGCGCTAAACCTGCGTGAACAAGCGGCGTGGGATGTGTTTGTGGCGTACTTCCCGAGCAAAAACGTGTCGATGACACTAGCGTATGTTGATCTGGGTCAGATCGTCGGCGCGTTGACCGCCAATCGCCGCCAAGCGGGCGGTTACATGTCATTGCAGGTGGGGTTTTAGACGCCGCGTCGCTTGACGCTTACTCGTACGCGCCAATCGCAATCACGCCTTCGTTGATGCCGTCAAAAAAAGCGGTGGATGCTCGCGTGGTGGGTGGTGGCGTGGGCAAAGTTTCTGCGGCGTAGACAGTGTCGCTGCCGATCGTTGGCGCGTTGCTGGCCGCGCTGCCAGCGATAGCGGCCACCGCCACCGCTGCAACGAAAATCGCGGCAAATGCGCTGACGATGGTGCACAGTAAATTGACAGAACGTTTCATGGTGAACTTCCTAACTCTGCATCGCAGGGTTTCGGCTGAAGCGAGAGTTCGCTCAGCACCGTACCTACTCAGACGCAAAGCGCGGACGAAACTAGACATTGCCAGTCAAATGAAGCGGCAGCGTTCTATTAGCTTTTTATGCAAAGCCATATTTTACTTGGCCTAGAGGCTGTAAACGTGTAAAGTCGATAAATGTCATTTTTAGCTCTTAGCCCCAGCAAAATAAGGCTTAGAGCAAAAAGCTGAACGCCATAAATGCGCCGCGAACAGCGTCGTCATTCAGCAACAGACGCCCTCCTATAATCAGGCAGCCGTCGCCCAACGCGTTTCACCAAGGCGACAGCGGGGCGGAATTTCGCGGGCCAAGTGCTGGAGGACTCGTGCTCTAGTGTGTAAACGCTGGAGCAGGTGCAGCCACTGTACGGAAGTCGTGCCGCAAGCAACGTCACACACATTCACAAGGGAGTTCACACCATATGTCAGCCACCACTTGGCTCATCATTTCGCTCGTCTGCGGACTTGCGGCAATCGCGTACGGGGTCATATCGATTTCGTGGATCAACGGCCTGTCTGCCGGTAACGCGCGGATGCAAGAAATTGCCGGCGCGATTCAAGCAGGCGCTAAGGCCTATCTCGACCGGCAATACCGCACCATCGCCATCATCGGCGCGATTCTCGCTGTCGTCATCTTCTTCGTGCTCGACGGCAAAACGGCGATGGGCTTCGTGCTCGGCGCGGTGCTCTCGGGCGCAGCGGGCTTCATCGGCATGAACGTGTCGGTGCGCGCCAACGTGCGCACCGCTGAGGCCGCTCGCTCCGGCATCAACGCTGCGCTGGCCGTTGCCTTCCGTGGCGGCGCCATCACCGGCATGCTGGTGGTCGGCCTGGGCCTGATCGGCGTGGCCGGTTTTTACTGGTTCCTGATCGGCACCGCTAACTTCGCGCCAGGCATGATGCAAGAGCATTTGCACACACTGATGGGCCCAATGATCGGCTTCGCGTTTGGCTCGTCACTGATCTCGATCTTCGCGCGTCTCGGCGGCGGCATCTTCACCAAGGGCGCAGACGTTGGCGCTGATCTCGTGGGCAAAGTCGAAGCGGGTATTCCGGAAGACGACCCGCGCAATCCTGCCGTGATCGCCGACAACGTCGGTGACAACGTGGGCGACTGCGCCGGTATGGCCGCTGACCTGTTCGAGACCTATGCGGTGACCATCATCGCCACCATGCTGCTCGGCGCGTTGCTGATGAAAGCAAACGCGTCGGCTGCTGCGGTGTATCCGCTCGCGC
>JAYWAQ010000061.1:0-2539 GCA_043782305.1 Burkholderiales bacterium | reverse complement strand
GCCCCCAAGCCCACACTGATGCTGTCGCCACTCGGCACGATACCGCCGCAGCCAATGACTGTGCTCTCGCCCGATCTTGAGAGCGAGGCCGAGGCCATCGCGCAACAGGCCTCGGACGACGCCTGCAGAAAACCGGTGCTGGCCGAAGCGGGGGGGGCCATGTCGGCGCGCGTTAGCGTGGCGATCGCGAGCTATTGGCGTGAACGCTCGGTCACGCCGTTGCCGACGATTAGCATGCCCAACCGTGACGGCTGGCGGCGCGCCGCCGAAAAGTGGCGCAACGATAACGTGGATTGCGTGCTGTTTACAGGGGGCGCAGCGGTGCTCACGGAGTTGCGGCCTTATCTGCGCAGCATGGCCGTTTATGTCACCAGCGCGAGCTTTGAGACAGCGCTGGATCGCACCGTGGACTGGACCGGAATTCGCATCGCCGACTCGCCGTGGCTGGTGGACGCCGAGCGCACCGAATTTCTGGCGTACGCGCCGAGCGCAGCGTTGTCGCCGACGCTCTCTCGCCTCTACGCGCTGGGTCTTGATGCCGCGCGACTGGTGATCGCGGCGGGACGTGATCCGTTGCCCGTGTCGTTCGACGGTGCCATTGGGCAGCTGACACTCAAAGATGCACAGTACCGGCGGCAGCCCGTCATTGGTGAATTTCGCGAACGGGCGCTGGTTAAAGTTGGACCGTGATTTCGGGGACGGCGAGCGGCATGAGCGCGAAGCGGAAGCGTTCCTGCAGCGCGCGGGATTGACGCTTGTCACGCGAAACTGGCGCTGCCGCCTGGGGGAAATTGATCTCATTATGAAAGACGGCGCAACGCTTGTTTTTGTCGAAGTTCGCAAGCGCGGAAGCGAGCGCTTCGGAGGCGCAATTGCCAGCATCGGCGCGCAAAAGCAGGCTAAGCTGCAACGCGCCATTGGGCTGTATCTCACCACGTTGCCGAATACGCCTGCGTGCCGTGTCGACGCTGTGTTGTTCGATGGAAAGAGCGCGCCCGTTTGGGAAAAAAATATTCTGGGCGCGTGACAGCTCAAACGCAGCAATGGAACCACCCACGTTTGCCGCGCGTCTGACGCATTGCACGACGATAATTAAATCTTTCAGGAGAGCGCCATGAACCAATGCAGCAAGAAATCATCCCCCGCCAATGCGCTGAGCATGGCGCTCCTCGCAGTGACGCTGACCGTCCTCGCCTCCGGCTGCGTTCCGCTGGTTCTCGGAGGCGCAGCTGCCGTTGTGACCGTTGCCGAGGATCGGCGCTCTCCGGGCATTTTCGTTGACGACGAAGGTATGGAAAATCAGGCGCTGCTGCGCGTCAAATCGCGATTCGGTGGACAGGTTCATGTGAACATCACGAGCTACAACCGCCAGCTACTCTTGACCGGAGAGGCTGTGACCGAGGACGTGAAACGCGGCGTTGAGGAAGAAGTGGCAACGGTCAAAGGGATCAAACGCATTTTCAATGAAATGACTGTTGGGCCGCTCGCGGGCGTGCTCGGAGTGAGCAACGACACGCGACTGACGACCGTCGTGAAAACACGATTTCTGGACGCCGGTCGCTTTCAGACGAATCACGTGAAAGTGGTGACCGAAGCGGGCGTGGTTTACCTGCTGGGCATTGTGAAAAGGAGTGAAGCGGAAGCCGCGACGCAACTGGCCAGCACTACGCGTGGAGTGGCACGGGTCGTGCGCCTGTTCGAATATCTCGACTAAAATTCGGACTTAGCCAAGTGATAGGCGGCCTTACCGCCGACAAAAGACAATGACGGATCTTGCCCTGACGCCTTCTGGAGCCGACCGCGAAGTTGACGCTCGCGGCCTTAATTGCCCGTTGCCGATTCTGCGAACGAAAAAGGCGCTCAACGATATGAAGAGCGGGCAAGTGCTCAAAGTGGTGGCAACCGACCCTGCGTCGCAGCGCGATTTTCAGGCGTTCTCACGACAAACCGGCAACTCACTGATCGATCAATCAGCGGCTAACGGCGAATTTACTTTCCTGCTGCGACGAAAGTAGTTCGCACTGGCAAGCGACTATGTTGCGCGCGCACTAGGGTCGAAGAATTTTTAGAATCGCGTCCTCAACTTGTGGGTCTTTTGATCCCAGTTTGAGCGATTGACGTAGCGCCGGCAAAGCGTCTCGACCTGCGCCGTTTTGAAATTGCGCCAGGCCCAAACAGCGCCAGGCCAGCGAATTGCCCGGCTGATCTGCCGTCCAGCTTTTGCAGCTGCCTTGCAGTCCGGCGTAGTTGCCGCTGCGCTGCGCGTTCGCTGCCTGTCGCTCGTAGCCGTCAATGCGTATGCGCCTGGCGTGCGCTGCGCTCGCTTGCTGGCTCATCTGCGCTTCGGTGGCATCCGTTTGTGAAGGTGAAACAGGTGTCTTTGCGGAAGCTGTCGCCTTGGTGCCGGTCGGCACGGGTGCAGGAACGGTTACCGGCGCAGCAACCACAGGCTCAGGCACCGCTGGCGGCTGTGGTGATGCAGCTGGCACTGTGACGCGGTCGGGATCGGTTGTTTGCGGTGCGGGCGCCGCCGACGCGC
>JAYWAQ010000060.1:0-2542 GCA_043782305.1 Burkholderiales bacterium | reverse complement strand
TGGTGCTTGACGAGCCGGCCTCCGGTCTTGACCCCGAGGCGCGCGCGAGTCTGGCCGGTTTGTTCAAGCGCTTGCAGGCCGACGGCATCACGCTGCTTGTTTCGTCGCACATCCTGACCGAGCTTGAGGCGTATTCAACGCACATGCTGGTGCTGCGCGCGGGGCGGATGATCGAATATCGCGCGCTGTCTACCGTCGCGGCGAGCGCTGCGCCGCTTCGGTCAGAGCGCCGTAGGCGAAGCATTGACGCGGTACTGCAAGCGCCGTGGCCTGATTGGGCGACGCTGCCTTTGACGGGCGGACAGCTTCGAGCGCTTGCGCCTGAGAATGCCGTTATAACCAACGCAACGCATGTGCAAATCGAAGCCGAATTCGAGGACGCCGGGCAAGCCGCGTTACTGCAGCAGCTTGTCAACGGTGGCGCGCACGTGCTGAGCTTTGGCGAAACGCGGCAGACGTTAGTTGCGAGCTACGAACAGTCGATTGCCGACGCACCGGCGACTGAGGCGACGAACATCAGGAGCCCACAATGAACATGCAGCCCAATCCCGAGTTTCGCCGCCAGCTCTGGTTGCAGATCAGTGCCACGCGACTGATTCTCGCGCCGGTGGTTATTGCGATTGTCGTGGCGTTTCTTGCGTCGACCGAACCGACCACGACCACGATCCACGGAATCGCCTGGTTCGCGCTGTCGCTCGCCGTTCTGTTCTGGGGAACAAGCGTTGTTGGCACCAGTGTTCGCGACGAAATCACTGGGCGTACCTGGAACCAGCAGCGTATGTCGCGGCTGACGCCGTGGCAGTTGACATCTGGCAAACTGTTCGGCGCAACGAGCTACGTCTGGTACGTCGCACTACTGTGCGCGCTGGTAGCGCTATTTAGCGGACGCGGAGCATCGAGCAACTTTGGGGCACACAACCCGGCGATTGAGTATGTTTTTCTTCTCGCACTGGGCCTCTTCGCGCATTCGGTGGCGCTGATGGCACCGCTCGCATTCCAAAGCGGAAGTGGTGAGCCGCGGGTTAGTGTGCCCTCGATTGCCGTGTTTGGGCTGGTGTTTGTGGCGTTTCAGGCGGCGCCGTTGGGTATCACCCGCAGCGACTCGGAAAGCGTCGACACAGCATGGTATGGCATGAGCACGACGCCACAACTACTAGCGATGTGGACCGCGCTCTGCCTTGCCGTGTGGGGCATTTTGGGGGCTTGGCGGGCGATGCGGCAGGCACTTCAGGTGCGGCAGCTGCCGTGGGCGTTGCCTGCTTTCCTCGCGTTCGTGGGTGCGTGGGCAGCGGGCAATGCCAGCGCTTCAGACGCGTCAATCGTAACCGAGGTCTTGATCGGTGCAACGCTCGCGCTGGCCGCTGCTTCTTGGGTGCTGATGCTCTGGGAGCCGCAATCGCTATTCGCCTGGCAGCGCATTCGCACGCAGTGGGCAGCGGGCGAGCAGTCGCGTGCGATTGCAGGCGTGAGCGCGGCGACCAGCGTGGTGCTGTTCGCCGTCATCGGCGCGTTGCTGGTCGCGGCGATGAACTTAGCGTCCAACGGCGCGGACGTCGCGGCCGTTCGTCCGGCGAGCTTCTTCGTAAAGACAGCAACATCGAACAATCTCGATCTCACAAGCCATGCCGGGGCCTTTCTCTGGCTCGCGCTCGTGCTGCTGCGCGACTTCGCGTTCACGCTCTTGGCGGACAGATTTGCCACGTCGCCACGACGACGCTCGGCGGTGATCCTGCTCTATCTTTTGTTCATGTACGTCGCGGTGCCTGCTGCGCTGCCAGCGCTGTCAAGCGAGGGCAGCGAGTGGTGGCTGCCAACCGCTCATCCCGCCGTTCCGATTGTGATGGCGCTCACCACCCTGCTCGCGATGTTCGGCGCTTTAATGTCGCGCATGTCCCGTTCCTTCATCGCTACAAAATCATGAAACACCTCTCGCCGAAAGAAGCGCACGACTTCATCCACACCAACACCGATGCGGTGTTCGTCGATGTGCGCTCAGAAATTGAATATTTCTACGTCGGTCATCCGGTTGGGGCCGAGCACATCGCGTGGCAGGAGCCGCCGGACTGGGACGTGCAACCTGAGTTCGCACAGCATGTAAAGGCGCTGGTCGCCGGCGTTCGAACCCGTCCCGTCGTGCTGATTTGTCGCAGCGGAAAGCGCTCAATTGACGCGGGAAAAGTGCTGGAAAACGCGGGTTTTTCTGACGTGTACAACGTGCTGCACGGCTTCGAGGGCGATCTCGACGAGAACTTTCACCGCGGGCACAAGAGCGGTTGGCGGTTTGATGGTTTGCCGTGGGCGCAGATGTAGGTTCTGCCAAAAAACTTGCCGCCGCAGAGCGGATACAACTATTCCATGTAATCGCCACCGAATACGGGCTAACAGCTCAATTTACATAAAGTTGATAAGTGGTATTTTCTGAGCCTAGCCCACGCGCAGCGGCGATTTCACCATAAAGCTGCCGCCTCGACGGTCGACCGTCCCGGCTCAGCGATAATTGAGGGCTAAGCCGCGCCAATGCGGCGCTCTCCCTCACCTCGGT
>JAYWAQ010000059.1:0-7084 GCA_043782305.1 Burkholderiales bacterium | reverse complement strand
ACGAATGGCGGAGGTTTCTACGTTCTGAAGGCGGTCAGCGAAGTGCATGGCGCGGGGAGGGTTCTGGTGGATTGATGGATGCTAGCTAAATCGGGGCTGAGTTTTTTGAAGACCCTTCAGTAGGTAGCTTTTCGCCGGATGCGCCATTCCATCGAGGCTAGACGGCCAAATGCTTACATATTGACTTATAGACTTTTACGTCACTAGCCCACGTTGCGCCGGGATTACGTGCAAAAGCTGATGGCGCGTGCGTGGTAGCCGCTTACTGCTTGAGCAAAGTCTCACCCGTCATCTCAGCTGGCTTTTGCAATCCCATCATCGCCAGCAGTGTTGGCGCGACGTCCCGCAGCGCGCCGCCTTCGCGAATCGTGATCGCATCCGGGCCAACATAGACGAGCGGCACTTTGTCAGTCGTGTGCTGCGTGTGAGCCTGATGCGAGGCTGGGTCAAACATCTGCTCGCAGTTGCCGTGATCGGCGGTGATCAGCACCTGTGCACCGCTGGCCTTGGCCGCGAAGATCACTCGTGCGAGAGCAACGTCCAGCGCCTCAACCGCCTCAATCGCGGCGGGCAGGATGCCGGTGTGACCGACCATGTCGCCGTTGGCGTAGTTACAGATGATCGCCGCGTACTTTTTCGATTCAATGGCAGCGACCAGTTTGCTCGTGACTTCTGGCGCGCTCATTTCGGGTTGCAGGTCGTACGTCTCGACCTTTGGCGAGGGCACCATGATGCGGTCTTCGCCCGCGTACGGCTGCTCGCGCCCACCCGAGAAAAAGTACGTCACATGGGCGTACTTTTCCGTCTCTGCGATGCGTAGTTGCGTGAGCCCGTTCGCCTCAATCACCGCACCGAGATCGTTGACGATGGCGTCGTTCCTAAACGCCACGGGCAACGCCGAGTACGCATCGCCGTAATGCGACAGACAGACAAAGCTCGCGAGCTTTGGCATGCGCCGTTCAAAGCCCGTGAAGCTTGCGTCGGTCAGCGCGGTCGTCAGTTGCCGTGCCCTATCGGCGCGAAAATTCATGAACACGACCACATCGCCGTCCTTCATCGGCGCGCCGTGGCCGATGACCGTGGGTTTGACGAATTCGTCGTTTTCGTCCCGCGCGTACGCGGCCTCCAGCGCGGCCATCGCGCTGGATTCGAAGTGATCGGACGTGGCCTCAACCAGCGCGTGATAGGCGGGTGCAACGCGCTCCCAACGCTTGTCGCGATCCATCGCATAAAAGCGCCCGCTAACGGTGGCAATATGGGCGCCAGTTTCGTGACAAACAGCGTCCATTGCTTCAATGGAGCGGGCGGCGCTACGCGGCGGTGTGTCGCGACCGTCGAGAAACGCATGCACGGCGATACGCGGCACGCCACGCGCAGCGGCCATGCGCACCATCGCGTGAATGTGTCGCTCATGCGAATGCACGCCGCCCGAGGAGAGCAGACCGAGCACATGCAGTGTTGAATTGTTGTTCTTCGCGGTGTCGCAAGCGGCGACCAGCGAGGTGTTGGTTTGAAACTCGCCGGTTTCCAGAGCGTGATCAACGCGAGTCAAATCCTGATAGACAACGCGACCCGCGCCGAGATTCAAGTGCCCGACTTCGGAATTGCCAAATTGTCCTTTCGGCAGGCCCACATACTGCTCAGACGCGTCGATCAACCCGTGCGGACAATCGCGCCAGAGTGCATCCCAAACGGGCTTTTTCGCGAGTGAAATCGCGTTATCCGGAGCCGCTTCGCGATAGCCGAAGCCATCGAGGATGACGAGGACGACGGGGCGAACAGGCTTGTTGGCAGAGGTAGCGGAAGCGGACATGAGGGCAATCGAAAATGGGCGACGCGCAGCGCCAGACTGGAAATTACGCGGAAACACCTAAAATTCTAGGCTTCCGGGGTTTTTACGTCTCCTGCTTTCGCAAAGTACACGTCACACATGCAATTTCTTTACACCAACTGGATGCTCGTCCTGATCATGTTCATGTCGGGCGTCATGCTGCTTTATCCGCTGATCCAGCGCCGCACATCGGGCATGGCGGAGGTGGGCAATGTGCGCCTGACGCACCTCCTGAATCGCGAGGACGCCGCCGTGCTCGACATTCGCGAAGGGCGCGACCTGGGTGCCAAAAAGATCATCGGAGCAATTCATGTGCCGCTGTCGCAACTGAAGGATCGTGCAGCAACTCTCGCGATCGACAAAACCAAACCACTCGTGGTTTACGACGCTCGCGGTCAGCGCGCAACGATGGCGGGCGGCCCCTTGAAAGCGGCGGGCTTCACCCAACTCTACAACCTGAACGGCGGTTTCAAGGCATGGGCCGAAGCGGGCCTTCCGGTTGAAAAGGTTTGACTGATGGCTAAGGTTACGATGTATTCGACTGGTGTTTGCCCGTACTGCATTCAGGCCGAGCGGCTTCTCACCGCCAAAGGCGTGGCAACGATTGACAAAATCCGCGTGGATTTGCAACCTGAGCAGCGCGCCGTCATGATGGAAAAAACTGGTCGCCGCACGGTGCCGCAGATCTACATTGGCGACACTCATGTGGGCGGTTTTGACGACTTGTCCGCCCTGGATCGCGCGGGCGGGCTCGACACGCTGCTCGCGGCCTGATTCGCCGTTTTCTCCAGTCTTCCCGAGCTTCAGCCCAGCTAAAATTCTGGGTTGATTCCGTTAATCTATAAGTACCCGAAAGCACACTATGTCCGACGCTCCAGCACAAGAACAACAAGACCCGAACGCACCGCACTTTTCGATTGAAAAGATTTACCTGAAGGATTTGTCGGTCGAAAACCCGAATGCGCCGCAGGCCTATCTGTGGCGCGAGTCGCCCACTGTCGAAATCGGTCTGGAGCAGGATCAGGGCACGATCGAAGACGGCTTTCACACGGTCACCGTCAAAGTTACTGTGACCGCAACCATCGCCGACAAAACGATGTTCCTGGTCGAAGCAGCTATGGGCGGTATTTTCCAGATTCGCAACATTCCTGAGCCTGAGTTGCAGCCGTTGCTCGCCGTTCACTGCGCCAACATCATCTTCCCGTATGTTCGCGAAGTGGTTTCGGACGCCGTGCAGCGCATGGGCTTCCCGGCAATTTACCTGCAACCGATTAACTTCGAAGCGATCTATCAGGCGCGCGTTCAGCAGCAGCTTGAGCAGGCCGCGGCGACCAAGCAGTAAGGCAGTCGCGATGAACCGCGTGTCGCCCACGACCGGCCTTGCAGGGTTGTTTTTTGCGGCCTTGCTTGGAGCTGCCGGTGCTGCGCACGCGGATTTTCGTCAGACCACCGACAACGCGACGGTCGCCTACGAAGGCCCGTCGGCCAAGGCAACCAGGCAGTTCATCTATTCGCGCGGCACGCCGGTCGAAGTGGTCGTCATCATCGAAGGCTGGGTCAAGGTGCGCGATGCCACCGGCACGCTCGTCTGGATTGAGCGCAAAGCGCTCGGCGAGCGAAATAACGTGCAGGTGAAGGCGCCCACTGCCGACGTTTACAGCGCGCCCGATGCCAACAGCCCGATTCTGTTCCGGGCTGACAACGGTGTGCTTTTACAAATCGTCACGCCGCAGCCGCCCAACGCGGGTGCGTGGGCGCAAGTGCGTCATCGCGATGGGCAGACCGGGTTTGTGCGGCTGGATTCTGTCTTCGGTCTCTAGAGCCCGCAGTCCCCGTAAGACGATTCTTCTTGTGTTCGCTGCCGATCGGCAGCGGGCTTTCTCAATATACATTCATGCTGCGGCGGCGTAAAACCTGAGCGTGCGCACTGTTGCGCCGCTTTTCCCTATTGAAGGAGGATTGATGTCTGTAGCCCGTGTCACCGAAATTACTGCATCGTCGAAGAAGAGCTTTGACGACGCGCTTAAAACCGGCATTGATCGCGCCACGAAGACGTTGAAGAACGTCGAGGGTGCGTGGATTCAGGATCAGAAAGTGGTAATCAAAGGCGGCAAGATCGTCGAGTACCGCGTGAACATGAAAGTCACCTTCATCCTCGCGGAATAAAGTCGGCCGCGTCTCGATTATCCAATCGACGACAGCGCTCTAAAAAGTAAAACGCCCGCATCAGCGGGCGACCATAAGAAAGGGCCCGCATGAAGCGGGCCGCAATAAAAAAGACCCGCATAAAGCGGGTCTGAGGGGATCACGAGAAGTGCACGCAGGGGTGACCGGGGGAGGAAAACACCCCCGCGTGGTCAGACAATAAGTCGGGCAGCAGACACGCGATCACCCAGCGCGGCAAGCTCGCGAAGCGCCTTGCTCTCGCCGTCGTCGGCTAAAGCGCCGGATGCGGGAGCAACGGGCTCCTGAGCTCTGTTTTGAACGAACTCATAAGCGTGGGGTGAAAACATATCCATAACATTCCTTATCAGTGACGTGCTCATATAGCGGCTTCCGTGCCATTCAGATGAACAGACGTTGTTTCAATGACTTAAGTGACATCATTGAGAAAAAATTCCTAAAAAGGTCGCCTTTCAGCCATTTTGGTCGTGCTTTTGTCGGGTCACCGCGACACTGTTGTTGTGTCACAAATGTAAGTCATTGATTTAAAACAATAAATCACGTCTCCAAGTGGCGACACCGAATCCCACGCGTCGCACGTAGGTCACCCAATCGCAGTTCGACGTAACAAGTGTTTACAAAGCGTGTGCCATAAACAGACACCCAACGTCCTCGATACGGCGGATCATTGCGTTGCCAACGAAGCGCGTCATCGGACGCGCTGACTACCCGAGAAATTCAATCGAGAGAGACCGCTTATGAATGCTCCGCAAACCTTCAAAGCCATGATGAACAGAGTCGGATCGCTTTTCGGGTGGTGGTTGGCGCTAAGCGTCGCTGTGCTGTTGCTCGTCGTGGCGATGGCACCAGCCAGTGCGCAACCGCAGGCTGCCGCTCCCATGGGATTCGACGACGCCCGACATCTGTTGAACCGCACCAGCTTTGCCGCGCAAGTTAGCGAAATCAACGAATTCGGGAAGCTCACGCGCGCCGAAGCCGTGGATCGTCTGCTGGCGGAGACAAGACGGCAGGCCAGCTACCCACCGCCCGCTTGGTCGCAAACCTATGAGCGCGCGTACCGGCCGGAGATGACGCAGGAAGAGCGCATGAAGGCCAACCGCCGCGAGCTGGTCGAGCGCGGGCTTGAATTGCGCACTTGGTGGGTCGCCGAGATGCTGTCGACGCCGTCGCCGTTTACCGAGCGGATGACGCTTTTCTGGCACAGCCACTTCGCTACGTCGCAACAAAAGTCGCGCTCCGCCACACTGATGTACCGGCAGAACGTGCTGTTCCGCAAATATTCAACAGGCAATTTCGCCGCGATGCTGCGCGAGGTCGGCAAAGACCCGGCGATGCTGATCTATCTCGACGGCGCGCAAAACCGCAAAGGCGCGCCGAACGAAAATTTCGCGCGTGAAGTGATGGAGCTGTTCACGCTCGGCGAAGGCCACTACACCGAGCAGGACGTAAAGGAGGCCGCGCGCGCGTTCACCGGCTGGAGCCTTGACGGCGACACCGGCGAATTCCGCTTCCGCCGGGCGATTCACGACGACGGCGTGAAAAAAGTGCTCGGGCAGGAGGGGCGCTTCAACGGCGACGACATGATCACGCTCTTGTTGCAGCAGCCCGCGACGGGCGAATTCATCGTTGGCAAGCTGTGGCGCGAATTTGTGTCGCCCGATGCCAACGGCGCCGCGAATGCTGCTGCGGTGAAAAAACTAGCTGCCGACTGGCGGGCTGCCAATTACGAAATCAAACCGTTGCTGCGTGAACTGCTGCTGTCGGACGCATTTTGGGCTCCGGAGAATCGCGCCGTACTCGTGAAATCACCGGTAGATCTGGTTATTGGCTCGCTGCGTCAATTCAGATTTTCTGTGGAAGACCCTGCGCCATTCGCCGTGATCCTGCGTCAGCTCGGGCAGGATTTGTTCAATCCGCCCAATGTGAAAGGCTGGCCCGGGGGTGAGGCGTGGCTCAACACGACGACACTGTTGGCGCGCAAGGGATTTTTGAACCGGTTGTTCCGGGCCGATGAGATGGTCAAGCCTTCCGTTGGCGCGGCGACGATGGCAACGAACACATCGGCGATGGACGCCAAACCCGTGAGCGAGCCGATGAATGCCACGAACGCGACGGCGACGACCGGCCAAAGCACCGCGCAATTGATGGATAAGGATTTGCCCGGCGCAAACCGGCAGCGCGCGCAGATGCGACTGGCCACACGAGGTACGGCGGCTACCGGCGGTGGAGCGGATGCGATGACCGCCGCGCTCCCCGCCTTCGGCGTCGCCAATCAGCTACGCGGCCAGTATTTCTTCAACGCCGAGCAGTGGTTCGCGCAGCAACCGAAACAGCGTGAAATGAACGACGACATCATATGGCGTACCGTGCTCGCCGGGCCACCCGTGCAAGCCGCGAAAGATGTACCGCCCACGCTAGTCGGCCTGCGCAGCCTCGCGCTCGACCCGATGTATCAACTCAAGTAGCAAGGCCGAATCATCATGAACCGCAGAAATTTTTTGGCCACCGTCGGCGCGGGTGTTGGCGTGATGGCGTTGCCGGGCGTCCCCGCGTTCGCACAATCCACGTCTCCGGGCGGCTACAAGCGCCTTCTGATTCTCGTGGAATTGAAAGGCGCAAATGACGGGCTGAACACCTTCATTCCCTACGCCGACGAAGCCTACGCCGCGCTGCGCCCCACCATTGGCATCAAGCGGGATCAGGTGCTTCAAGTCTCCGACCAATTCGGCCTGCATCCCTCCCTCGATACGCTGATGCCGATCTGGAACAAGGGCGAGATGGCTGCTGTGACCGGCCTCGGCTACCCGCAGCCGAACCTCTCGCACTTCCGCTCGATTGAGATTTGGGACACGGGGTCGAACTCCAATCAATATCTGAACGAAGGCTGGCTCGCGCGCGCGTTCGACTCGGTCGCACCACCCAAATCGTTCGTTGCCGACGGCGTCGCGATTGGCGGCGGCGATCTCGGCCCGTTTGCGGGCGGCGCGATGGGTTCGCGCGCATTGTCTATCGCCTCCACCGACGCGTTTTTGCGTCAAGCCAAGCTCGCCGACCCGCATGGTCGCGCCA
>JAYWAQ010000058.1:0-19053 GCA_043782305.1 Burkholderiales bacterium | reverse complement strand
GACAACACTGAGTACGGCATCGACTACAAGGGCTGCGCGGTGATGGTCTGCTACGACAAGCAGAGCAACGACATCGCGCAAGGCGTCGACCAGGCCAGCGACGATCACCTGAACACCGGTGCCGGCGATCAGGGCCTCATGTTCGGCTACGCCTGTGACGAAACGCCCACCTTGATGCCAGCGCCGATTTACTACGCGCATCGTCTGGTTGAGCGTCAGGCTATGCTGCGCAAAGACGGTCGTCTGCCGTTCCTGCGCCCCGATGCGAAATCGCAGGTCACGATGCGCTATGTTGACGGCAAGCCCGTGTCCATCGACACCGTCGTGCTTTCGACACAACACAGCGCCGATCAAAGCGAGACATCCACCAAGATGAAGCAGTCGTTTATCGACGCCATCATCGAAGAAATCATCAAGCCGGTGTTGCCGAAAGAGATGCTCGTGAACACGCGCTATCTGGTCAATCCGACGGGTCGTTTCGTCGTTGGTGGTCCTCAGGGCGACTGCGGTTTGACCGGTCGCAAGATCATCGTTGATACGTATGGCGGCGCCTGCCCGCACGGTGGCGGCGCGTTCTCGGGCAAAGACCCGTCGAAGGTGGATCGCTCGGCGGCCTATGCAGCGCGCTATGTGGCAAAAAACATCGTTGCAGCGGGCATTGCCAAGCAGTGCCAGATTCAGGTGGCGTACGCGATTGGCGTGGCGAAACCGATGAACGTGACGGTCTACACCGAAGGCACCGGCGTGATCAGCGACGACAAAATCGCGCACCTCATCAATGAGCATTTCGACCTGCGTCCAAAGGGCATCATCAACATGCTGAATCTGCTGCGCCCGATCTATCAAAAGACGGCGGCGTACGGCCACTTCGGTCGCGACGAGCCGGAATTTACGTGGGAAGCGACGGACAAAGCGGCAACGCTTCGCGCGGCGGCTGGGCTGTAGTCATTGCGGCAAACTCTCAATGCGGGCGTTGCCCGCCTTTTTTGTGTTTTCCGCGGGAGAAAAATGGGGATCAGCTTTTTATCTGATTAGCTTTCAAACCTGGGCTACTGCTTGATTTTTGTGAAAGTCGATATTTAACCTAATCGACCGCTACCCCTCGTATAATCCGGATTATTGAGAAAAGCTATTGCCCCGCACCGGCAAATCCCAATTGTCGCCAGGCTTCGTAAACCGTCACCGCGACCGAGTTGGAAAGATTCAAACTTCGAATCGCGGGGCGCATCGGAAGTCGCAGTTGGCGATCAGCGGGGAAGTCGGCGAGCACCCCCGCCGACAGCCCTTTCGTCTCCGATCCAAACACGAAAACATCGCCTGATTGCAGCGCAGTTTCGTGCGGGGACTTCGTGCCGCAAGTCTCAATCGCGAACATTCTGTGCCCGATTAACGCCTCGTTGCACGCCGCCCAATCCTCATGCACCTGCATCGTTGCATACTCGTGATAGTCGAGCCCAGCGCGGCGCATGCGTGCATCGTCAAGGGGGAAACCGAGCGGCTTGACCAGATGCAGGATTGCGCCGGTGTTTGCGCACAGGCGGATGATGTTGCCGGTGTTCGGCGGGATTTCTGGTTCGACGAGAACGACGTGAATCATGCGACTGCCTGCCCAAATTTCACCACGCGATCGCGTCGATGAATTGGTTGAACGCGAGCGAGCACGTACGCGTCGACGCGAACCGCACCGGCGTCATAAACGGCGCGCGCAAGCTCATTCAATGTTGAGCCCGTGGTGAGCACATCATCCACCAGCACTACCGACTCGCCCGCGAACGAACGCGTTGCGGCAAAGGCACTTTTGACGTTGCGGCGGCGCTCAATCCAGTTCAGGCGTTGCTGAATATCGGTCTCTCGAATGCGGATCACAGCCTCCGCATCGACGCGCAAACCGAAGTGTTTGGCCATTTCGTTGGCAATCAATTGCGCCTGGTTGTAGCCACGTGTTTGCAGGCGTAGCGCGGCGAGCGGTACCGGAATTAACGTCGCGGAAGTTTCGAAAGGCCAACCCTTGCGCTGCGCAGCAACCCATCGAAAAATCGGGAAGGCATGATGATATTTTGCGGAAACGACGGCGGCTTTCAGCGGGAATTCGTATTGCCACTCTGCGATCAAATGTTGCCAGACCGGTGGCTTCTTGAGGCAGCGCCCGCAGACGTCACCGTTCGCAGCAGGAAGCTGGCAGCGCGGACAGACTTCAGGCTGCAAGCGAAGCAACGAATCCGCGCACAGTTCACAGACAGTCTCGGGAGCGCTATCGCCGCAGAAGAAACACGTCTGCGGCAATGCATGCTCGCGCACACGCGCCAGCGCGGACAAACCATCGGCGTAAAGCGTACGCAATAAAATTGTAGAACCTGTCTTTGATCGAATGCTGTGCCAATTTTCCCACGTAGTGTGATCGAGCGTTTGCGTTGAGCGCGCCCGAGCCAATCGATGTTGCGTTGTCGCGGCGGCGATTCGACCTCGTCGCTTCCACCTACGCCGACGCAGCGGTCGTGCAGCGTGAAGTGGGCAATCGACTGCTTGAGCGATTTGACATCATGCGGCTTGTACCGTCGGTCGTGCTTGACGTCGGCTGCGGACCGGGGACGCAGACAGCGGCGCTCGCGCAACGCTTCCCCGATGCGACGGTCATCGCGGTTGATCAATCATCAGCGATGGTGGCGCGTGCCGCGCCCGTCGCTCCGAAACAGGGATGGTTTGCGCGACTTACCAGCGCCAATGGCAAAACCGCGAAAGGCGAAACACGCGGACTCGTCGCGGACATGAACGCATTGCCGCTGCCACGCGATCATGCCGACGTGCTCTGGAGCAACTTCGCGTTGCAATGGGCAAACGATTTACCTGCGCTGTTTGCTGAATGGAACCGCGTGCTCAAAGTGGGTGGCGTGATGATGTTCACCGCGCCGGGGCCAGACACTTTGATCGAGTTACGGCGGGCGATTTCGCGCGATGACGTGGTCGCCGACAAGCACGTACATAAATTCACTGATCTTCACGACATCGGTGACATGCTTGTGCACGCCGGATTCGCTGACCCGGTCATGGACATGGAGGTGATCACGCTGGAATACGGAGCAACTGACGCTCTGTGGCGCGACCTTAAGGCACAGGGCGCGAATAACGCCATGCAAACTCGCTCAAGAGGCCTGATGACGCCGCGAACGCTCCGAGCCATTGAAGAGAAGCTCGATGCGGGGCGGCGCGACGGCGGGCCGATTCGTATCAGCGTTGAGGTGATCTACGGACACGCATGGAAAATCGCGCCGAAGAAAACGGTGGAAGGGCACGGTATTGTGCGGCTGGAATCGATCGGGCGCGGGCCCCGAAGCTAGGCTCGCAGAGTGGCCGCAACTGCGGCCAGGGCAACCACGCCCTCACCAATCAAATGCGTCGGGATCGCCGATATCCCCATGCGAATGAATTCGCCGGTCGGCGTGAGCCCAAAGAACCCAACGCCCGGTTCAATCACGACGTCCACCTCGCGCGCTGCCGCAACCAGCTCAGTGGCGAGCAGGCCCGCAGGCAAACGCACCCACAAAGCCGACCCAGCGCCCTCCGGGCTTTGAATTTTCCAGTCAGGTAAGTGCGTTGCAAGCGCTTCACGCAGAATTTTCAGGCGCACCTGATAGGCATGTCCAAGTCTTCGTTGCAACGATTCAAAATGACCTTGCGACAAAAACAGCGCCAGGGCGCGCTCGTTGTTGCTCGCGACATGTCGAAGCATGAGCCGACGCAGACGACGTAGCGCAACAATCACCTCGCGCGGTGCAACGATGTAGCCGAGGCGTAACCCCGGAGCGAGCGTTTTCGACAAACTGCCGACGTACAACACGCGGCCGTTCATGTCGAGACTCTTGAGCGCCGGCGTTGCACTCGATTGCGCTGATACGCCCGCCAGCTGAGGCTCGTAGTCGTCCTCAACAATCAAAAAATCCTGATCCGCCGCTTGCGATAACAGCGCCCGGCGGCGCTCGTCGCTCAGACGCACGCCGGTGGGGCAGTGATGCGATGGCGTCACTACGGCGACATCGGGACGAAGCGCGGCGACTTGGGGAACATCTACGCCTTCGGCATCGACAGGTACGGACAAAATCTGCGCGCCCGTCATCGAAAAAATCGCCCGCACGTCGGGATAACACGGCTCCTCGACGGCGATACGGCGTCCGCTGCCGCCCAGCAATTGTCCAATCAGATACAGCGCCTGTTGCGCACCTACGGTCACCAGAATTTCGTCCGCCGCCGCCCAAACACCACGCCTCGGCAACACGCGTGTGCGAAGCTGCTCCAGCAAGTCACGATCATCGAGATCGCCTCGATCCACCGTCCACGCCTCAACGCTTTCGAGCTTCATCGCGCGCTCGAAACAGTCGCGCCAGTCGGTCAATGGAAAGAGCTTCGGATCGATCTGGCCGTATACGAACGGATAGCGATAGCGATACCAGTCGGTGGGGTTCTTTACGGGCTGATAGGCCACATCCAGCGAGCGAAAGTGCTTGGCCCAATCCGGCGGCGGGAGCAGCGACAACTGGTCACTCTCGTGAAACTCGGCACGCTGCTGCGCAAAAGCTGCCGTAACGAAGAATCCCCGCCGTTCACGCGACTCAATTGCGCCTTCAATTTGTAGCCGCTCATACGCGAGCGCAACGGTTGCCCGCGCAACCCCCAATTCCGTCGCCAACTCGCGCGTGGAAGGCAGCGGCGCATCAAGCGGCACCGCGCGCTCCAGAACAGCACGACGCAGCATTCCCGCGATCCGCTGTTGCAGCGTTTCGGTGGAATCACTCTGGGCAAACCGGGTTTGCCACAACTGGCCTAATCGTTGTCGCATATCTGGCTCTATTGTCGCAGCCTCCCGGTGCCTACGCTGTGGTTTGTCTCGTCTCACCGCATCAAAAAGGAATTCCCATGGGCCACGCCGATCCTCAATTGACCACCGCAACGCTCGCGCCGGACTCCCACGCGCTCGACAATTTCTGGATGCCGTTTTCGCCGAACAAGGAGTTCAAGGCGGAGCCGCGTCTGCTGGTCAAAGGCGAAGGGATGTACGTGTGGACAGCCGCCGGAAACAAAGTGCTGGACGCGGCGTCCGGCCTCTTCTGCGTGGCAGCGGGCCATTGCCGTCCAGAGATCGCCGAGGCGGTTTATCAGCAGCTAAAGACGTTGGACTACGTCGCGCCATTCGCGCGTGGCCATGCAAAGAGCTTTGAGCTTGCTGGTCAAGTCGCGGAGTTCACGCCAAAAGGGCTGGATCGTATTTTCTTCGTCGGCTCGGGCTCGGAAACCGTAGACAGCGCGATGAAGATGGCACTTGCCTATCACCGCGTGCGTGGACAGGGCCAGCGACAAATTTTCATCAGCCGGGAACGCGCGTATCACGGCGTGAACATGGGCGGAGTCGCGCTCTCAGGCATGATCAATAACCGCAAGGCCTTTGGTGTTGGCCTGCCAGGCGTCTATCACATGCGCCACACGGCTTTGCCGCAGAACAAATTCGTGAAAGGCCAGCCCGAAACGGGTGCCGATCTGGCTGACGACTTGCAGCGTTTTTGTGCGATGTACGGTGGCGACAATATTGCGGCTGTGTTCGTCGAGCCAACGGCAGGATCGTTCGGTTGCTTGCCGCCGCCGAAGGGTTATTTGAATCGTCTGCGCGAAATTTGCGACCAGCACGGAATCCTGCTCGTGTTCGATGAGGTGATTACCGGTTGGGGCCGTATGGGCGCGAACTTCGGTGCGCAGGCGTTTGGCGTGACGCCGGATTTGATGTGTATGGCGAAGGCCATCACCAATGGCGCGCAGCCGATGGGTGCGGTCGCCGCGCGCACCGATATTTACGACACGATCACCAACGCAGGCCCAGCCAAAGGCATTGAATTTTTCCACGGCTACACCTACAGTGCGCATCCGGCGTGCGTCGCGGCGGGGCTGGCCATGATGAAGATTTTCCGCGAGGAAAAGCTAATTGATCGTGCGGCGGCCATGGCTCCGTATTTCATCGATTCGATCTTCTCGCTGGCCGACCTGCCTCTGGTCGTCGACATTCGTGCCATTGGCATGATGGCGGCGGTGGAAGTCGCGATGGACGGAACCCCCGGCGCGCGTGGACATGAGTTGCAGAAGCGGCTGTTCGATGCGGGCGTGAACGTGAAGGGAACCGGCGATAACCTGATCATCGCGCCACCGTTCATCAGCGAAAAATCACATATCGATCAAATTGTCAGCGTGATGCGTGATGTGTTGTCCAGGGCATAGTCTGGATTCTGGAACGCGAATATCGTTGGCCAATAAATTGCTTAGCGATAAACAAATCTTCGTTTAATCTGTTGACTTCAGCTCATTCATTTTTTAAGGAATTGTTAATGAACCGTGCAATCCGTGGAACGCTTGTTGGTGCTATTGGTGTGCTCATGTCTGCCTCAGCGTTGGCGCAGACTAAGGAAGTTACCATCGGCTATCAGGACATGGTCGTGCCGTATCGCATGGCTCAGGAAGCCAAAGCGCTGGAGGCGGCGACGGGCTACAAAATCAACTGGAAACAATTCGGCGGTGGCGGCGAAGTCATCAAGGCAATGGCTTCCGGCGCGGTGCAGGTCGGTGAAGTCGGCTCGGCGGGCATCTCGGCGGCTGTATCGCGCGGCGAACCGCTGGAGTTGTTCTGGATCATCGACGACATCGGTGACGCCGAAGCGCTGGTCGCCAGGAAGGGATCCGGCATCACGAAGGTCGCCGACCTGAAGGGCAAGCGCGTTGCGATGCCATTTAATTCAACGACGCACTTTCACCTCATGGTTGCGCTTGATCAGGCGAAGGTTAATCCGGCCGACGTGAAAATATTGAACATGCGCCCACCAGAGGTTCGCGCAGCCTGGCAGCGCGGCGATATTGACGCGACCTTCATCTGGGATCCGGTGTTGGCGGAGGCGAAGAAAGACGGCTCAATCGTCATCACGTCCGGCCAAATTACCGCTTCGACCGGCAAGGCAACCTTTGACGGCTACGTTGCCAACAAGGACTGGGCGAAAGCCAATCGGGATTTCATGGTGAAGTTCGTGAAGGTGATCGCTGATTCGGACGCAAAGTATCGAGCTGAAGGCAAGAACTGGAAAGTGGGCGGGGCTGAGGTTGCGGCGATTGCCAAATGGTCGGGCTCCAAGCCTGAAGATGTTCTCGCGGCGGCTGCGCTTTACAAATTTCCGAGCGCTAAAGATCAGGCGACTTCGTGGTTAGGCGGCGGCAAGGGCAGCATCGCGGCGAAGGCGCTGGCGGCGACGGCCGAGTTTCAGTTGTCGCAAAAGCAGATTGAAAAGGCGCTGCCGGACTATTCGGCGGTGGTGACTGCGAGCTACGCGGCTGAGGCTGCGAAGTAGGTCTAACTCACCCGAATGAAGGGGTGCTTGACGCCCCTTTTTTTTGTAAGGACTCGCGTTGTCGACACTCGAAATCAAGAATCTCAGCGTGAACTATGCGGGGTCAAACGGACAGAACACGCTCGCGCTGTCCAACGTCGATCTCACGATGAACACGGGTGATTTTGTGGTCGCTCTGGGCGCATCCGGCTGCGGAAAAACGACCTTGCTTTCTTGCATCGCCGGCTTCATGCAACCCTCCGAAGGCTCGATCCTGCTGGATGGCAAGCCTGTTCACGGCCCCGGTGCAGAACGCGGGGTCGTGTTTCAAAAGCATGCGCTGATGCCCTGGCTCTCGGTCATCGAGAACGTTGAATTCGGCCTGAAAATGCGCGGTATGGGCAAGTCCGAACGCCATGCCGTTGCGGTCGAAAAGCTCAAACTCGTTCAGCTGGAAAAGTATGCCGACTACCCGATTTATCAAATATCGGGTGGCATGCAACAGCGCGCTGGTGTCGCACGCGCATTGGCGAGCGACCCGGCGGTCATGCTCATGGACGAGCCGCTCGGTGCGCTTGACTCGCTCACACGCGCTCACATTCAGGACCTGATCGTTGAACTGTGGTGGCAAACGAAGAAGATGTTTTTCTTCATTACGCACAGCGTGGAAGAGGCGCTGTTTCTCGCGACCGATCTCATCGTGATGACACCTTCACCGGGGCGCATCGAGCATCGGTTCAAGCTGGATTTTTCGCGGCAATTCATCGAATGCAAGGATTCACGCAAGGTAAAAGCCTCGCCCGAGTTCATCGCGATGCGAGAGAAGGTTCTGTCGCTCATTCATGATGCACCGGGGGCCGAAGATGGCCAATAAATCCGAAGTTAAAACCGTCAAGGGCTACAGCATTCCGGGCGAAGGCTCCAGCGTGCTGATCAGTGTGGTGACCGTCGTTTCGCTTTTTGTGCTGTGGTGGACTGCAACGCATTTCGGCTGGATCCGGGACTTGTTCCTGCCAACGCCGGAGCGCATCTACAACGCATTCGTGAGCGCGATGAAGGGCGACATTCAGGGCGGCAAAGCGCTGCCAGAGCATTTCATGTGGAGCCTGATTCGCGTGTTCTCCGCGTTCCTGCTCGCCGTGTTGACGGCGGTGCCCGTGGGAATTTTGATGGGCGTATCGCGCACGATGCGCGGCATTTTCGACCCGCCGATTGAGTTCTATCGGCCGCTGCCGCCGCTCGCGTATTTGCCGTTGATCGTGATCTGGTTTGGCATCGATGAGACGGCCAAGATCATCCTCATCTATCTCGCTTGCTTCGCGCCGCTCGCGATGGCGGCGCGTGCGGGCGTGAAGTCCGTGACCATCGAGCAGATCAACGCCGCGTATTCGATGGGCGCATCAAAGGCGCAAGTGGTTTGGCACGTGATCGTGCCCGCTGCGCTGCCGGAAATTTTGACCGGAATGCGCATCGCGATTGGCTTTGGCTGGACCACTTTGGTCGCGGCAGAAATGGTTGCAGCCACCGAAGGGCTCGGTCAGATGGTGCTCAACGCGTCAAATTTTCTGCGCACCGACATCGTGATCATGGGCATCATCGTGATCGGCGTAGTGGCCTACCTGTTCGACCTGCTGATGCGCAAAATTGAATCGATTTTGGTGCCATGGAAGGGGCGAGCCTAGCAGTACAACTTTTGCATAGAAGCACGACCGCGCTTGGGCTAGATGCGCTTTCTCGTCAAAGTGGACTTATGACCATATCGCCTTCTAGCCCAAATGTAGAAGGGCTTTCACGAAAAAGCTGTGCCATTGCGAAACCGGCGTCAAGTGTGGTTCAAGTGTGATCTCCGCCGCTCGGTGAGTCGCGGGTTGCGCTCGCACTTACAGCGCGAGCGCAGTGAACACAACGACCGCGATTGCGCACCCAATCGAAACGCCATCACGCACCGCGAACATGACCGGGTCATCATCCATCGTGCCGTTCATCGCCATGCGCCACATGCGGGCAAGCCACATCAACACGACCACCGCGACGCCCCATAACCAGAGCGGCTCGGCATACATCGCCGCAACCTGTTCGCTGGCGATGTACAGCGTGAGCACAAGGCAGGCGGCAATCGCCGTGCTGATGCCAAATCCGTTCACAAATGCCGCGTCTTTGCCGCTATAGCCGCGACCCGGCAGCACTTCGTCGGGCGCCAGCCGATCAATGTCCGCCGCACGTTTCAGGAGTGCCAGACTCAAAAACGCGAACACCGAAAACGCGACCAGCCACGTTGACAACGGCACCATGACCGTAGCCGCGCCCGCCACAATCCGCAACGTATAAAGCCCCGCCAGGCAGAACACATCGAACACCGCCACGCGCTTGAGACGCACGGTGTAGATGGCGTTGGCGACCACATAGAACGCGATGACGGCGCCCACCAATGGGCCGATCCACCACGCCAGAACGAGCCCACCGATTAGCAACACGAACGACACAAACGCCGCATTGGCTAACGACAATTCTCCGGCCGCGAGGGGCCGGCAGCGCTTCGTCGGATGCGCTCGATCCGACGCCAGATCGAACAAATCATTGAGTACATAAACGCCCGAGCAGACGGCGCAGAAGGCAGCAAATGCGAGCAGCACCGGCGACCACGTCGCCCCTGCGCTCCACTGATGCGCAGCGACAGGAGCGACAAAAACGAGCACATTTTTAACCCAGTGGCGTGCACGGATCAGCTTCACCCAGCGCGACAGTTTGTTCGTCGAAGCCTTCTGCGCGAGCCTTTCTCCGCCAACGGGCATCACGCTCGAAACGGTCAGTCTGCGTGACGCTGCGGCCCATACTGGCATGTCCGCCGATGAGTCGCCTACGTAATCAAATCCGCCTTGGCCAAAGCGCGCCACCAATTGCGCGGCCTTCGTCTGACCTTTGAGATTCACGACGCCGTCCGAGGCCAGCACTTCATCAAACAAGTCCAATTCGTCAGAGCACGCCTGGGCAATTCGGACGTTCGCTGCGGTGGCCAGCACAGTGCGCTGACCGCTCGTACGCGCCGCTTGTAAAGCGTCAATGACCGCAGGATTCCACGGTAGTCCAGTGACATCGGGAAGGGCCACCGCAGCTAACCGCGCTTTAAGTTTGCTACGCCCCGAGAGCATCCAGAATGCGCTCGCAAGCGGCATCCACCAATGCGCTCGCCACGCGGTAAAAAAGCATTCCCATAGCGTGTCGGTCTTGCACAAGGTGCCATCGAGATCGACGACGAGCGGGAGGGCGCTCAAGCGGTTCGAAGGTGGCGGCGACAGATCAGGCATGCAATCGAGGCGAAGTAGCTAAGAAACTCGCACGATGCTACACGCGCCACTATGGGCGCTCCGCATCAACGAATCTAGCGAACGCTAAACGTTGACGCGAACAATGACCGCGCGGTTCTTTCCGGCAAGTTTGGCGCGGCGCAGCGCGGCGTCGGTGCGCTTCATTAGATAGCTGAGCGCGGGCAAAGACTTGGTTTGTGCGCACGCTGCACCGAGGCTCACAGTGACGCTGATCTCGTGATTTTCATAGCGTACCGGCTCTTGCGAAATGCGCGCCAGCATCCGGTTGGCAATCGCCAGCGCGATGCGCGGCCCGACTCCGGGGCAGAGCAACAAAAATTCATCGCCACCAAAGCGACCCAGTAAATCGTTTGCACGCAGACTCTGGCGCATGCGATCCACGAGCCCCGATAGCACCGCATCTCCGGCGATATGACCGAACTGGTCGTTGGTCGTCTTGAAGTTATCGACGTCGAGCATGATGAGCGTGACCGGCTGCTGCGGGCCGGCGGCTACCCGCATCACGGCGGCCTCGAATGCGGAGCGGTTGAGCACACCGGTCAGCGGATCGCGCGCCGCCAGTTTCGCAGCCTTCTCGGCCTGCGCCTGAGTGTCCAGCAGACGCAGCGTTAGCGCGCTCACGGCCTCAGATTCACGTCGACCGCGAGCTTCCGTGCGCTCTACCTCTTCAACGAAGCGAGTCGCGATGCGCTGCCCCTCCAGTTCAACTTTGTCCGCATCGGCCTGCGCCACCAGAAACTCGTCGACCGCAGCAAGCGCTGCTGAAGCGTCACCCTGCTGCTCTGCCAGTCGCGCACGTGCGAGCGCCACTCTCGCTCGCAGGTCGTGCAGGGACGCGCTCTGCGACAACTCGCTCGCCTCCAGAAGCAATTTGCGTGCGGCATCCACATCGCCGCGCTGCGCTAACAAATCCGCGTTGTCAGCCAGTACTTGCAGCAACACCGGTGTGTTCTGAAATTGTCTTAGCAACGTTGCGGCCGCGCGCAAATCGGTCAATGCCGCATCAGTATTACCTTCCGCGATAGAAATTTCGGCGCGCGAATGCAGCAAATAGGGCAGCCATTCCGAATGGCTCTGACTGGCTAGCAGCGCAATCGCGCTATCGACTTTTTGGCGGGCCGCGTCGATCTTGCCGTTAAGCCGCAACTGTCGCGCGACATTGTTCAACGCACCGGAATGGGTGGAAGTCACCTTGTATTCGCGCGAGAGCGTCTCTGCTCGCTCGAATAGCGTCAACGCGAGATCGTCTTCTCCCAGCCGCGAATAAACAGCGCCCAGTCCCAGTGACAATTTCGCGACATCCACCGGACTCTCTTCGCGCTCGGCGATCATGATGGCTTCGCGCAGTGAGCGCACCGCAAGGTGGTAGTTATGCAGAAACGAATGAATGTTGCCGTTGATGGCCAGAAACGGGATGCGGTCGAGCGCCTTGCCGCGCTCACCGCTACGCCGACAAGCCTCCAGCGCCCGCTGCGCAAATTGCAACCCGTCGAGCCAGCGTCCGGCCGACTGACATCCGGACGCGCAGGCGCGCAGCACGAGCAGCAAGTCCTCCGTCGATAGACGCGCTTCATGCGCAGCCAACAACGCCTCACCGCGCTCAAGCGCAGCAACGCTCTGAACCTGCGGCTGCGCGCGCAAAAACGCGAGCTCAGCGTCGATATGCTGTTGTTCTAAGTTGCTCTTTGCAGTCGCCATAGTGCACAGTGTACGTGGCATTCGGTTGTCTGACACCCTGCGGTTTCAGGCTTGATGAGCTGCGCGAATTCTGCTCCGTGACGAATTCGATTTCACGGAAATGAAAATCTGGAGCGACGTTTCGGCACGCGGCCATGCCGACCCGGCGGCGTAAGCTACTTCCTACACAGCAGAGCGCCCTTTGCTGATCGCAAAACTTGTCCGCATAAATAGCATTAGTACAACAACGTGCGCCGACGTTCTTGCCAAATTTGGGCCTCGCTGTTTTAGAAAGCACGAGGAATAAATCGGGTGATTCGCTGGATCCCGTTACACAAATATCTCAGGAGTAAACGATGAAAAGCACAGGTGATTTTGTTGCATTGAAACGACTGGCGACAGCATCGGCTGTATTGCCCGGTGTCCTGCTGCTAGGCTTGTCAGGGTGCGCGACCGTGCCAGCGCCGCCCGTTGAACAAATGGCCGTCAGCCGCTCCGCTGTTGAACGCGTTTCGTCGTCGCCCAACGTGGCCGACGCTGCCCCTGTCGAAATGCAGCAGGCGCGACAAAAGCTGGAGCGCGCCCAACGCGCGATGAACGACAAGGACTACGCGTTGGCCCGACGCATGGCCGAAGAGGCCGAGGTCGACGCTCGTGTTGCCGAGGCGCGGACAAGTTCGGCGCGTGGCGAACGCGCTATGAAGGAAGTGCAGGAAAGTATCCGCGCCTTGCAGGAAGAGATTAACCGTCGTGCACCGCGCTAGCGCGCGCCGAATGCACACCCATCGGAGTTGGAAAGTAGAACCCTCATGAATATTCAGAATTTGAAACCAGGCAAGCAGTCTCTCACCCGTGTCGCTGTGGCAGTGCTCCTCGCTAGCGGGTTGGCCGCCTGCGCGAGCAACACCCCGAATGCCGCGATTGAAAATGCCCGGATGGTTGTTGGGAAAACCGGTGCCGAGCCGGAAGTCTCGCGCCGCGCGCCCCTTGAATTGAAGGCTGCACGTGATGCTATTGACGCAGCGGACCGGTCGTGGCAGAACGACCGTGACGACGCGGAAGCGACTCACCTTGCTTATGTCGCGACACAGCGGGCCGAGGTCGCCCGTTTGCTGGCGCGCTCGCGACAGGTCGACGACGACGTCAAAGACGCGAGAAGCACCAGTGATAGGCTGCGCCTCGACGCCCGCACGCGAGAAGCGGAGCAGGCTCGGGCGCTAGCGACGAGCGCACAGAACCAGGCAGCGACCGCGCAGTTGCAAGCGAGGGATTCGCAGGCACAAGCGGCTGTGGCCCAGCAAAACGCCGAAGCCGCAACGAGAATGGCGGCTGCAGAGCGGGCGCAATCGGTCGCAGCGCAGGAGGCCGCCGCGGCCGAGCGTGCTCGTGCCGATCAAGCCGCCGTCTCAGCGGAGGCTTCACAACAGCGCGTTCGCGAGCTGGAAGCTCAGTTGCGCGATATTGAAGCGAAGCAAACCGAGCGTGGACTACTGGTGACACTGGGCGACGTTCTGTTTGCGTTCAACAAGGCAGAGCTGACCACTCAGGCGGCACCCCGCCTCGACAAACTTGCGTCGTTCCTGAAGCAGTTTCCGCTGCGCAAACTTCTCGTTGAAGGCTACACCGACGGCGTTGGCGGTGATGCCTACAACAATGAGCTCTCGGAGCGCCGCGCAGAATCAATTCGCGATGCGTTGGTGCAGCGTGGCGTTGATACGACGCGAATTATCACCAAGGGCTACGGCAAGGCCTACCCCGTCGGTGACAATGCGAGTCCCGAGGGCCGCGCGATGAATCGCCGGGTCGAAGTCGTGATTGCCGACGAACGTGGGCTTCTGAAAGGCCGCGGGGTCTAGCACTCAGGCCATTGTGACCACGCAGCGGGCATCTTCCGATACCTGCTGCATCCACCGTTTCGAACGTGCGCGCGGCATCATCTGCGTACGAGACGCGTCACGCCGTTGATGATCCGCGCAATCCTCGCAGAAACGCACGAACCTCGTCACCGGGCACCTTTGGTTGCTTCCAGTAAACCGAACAGTCGGGCTTGCGCGCCAGCAAATCCATGTTGATCAACTCGCGCCGCAACGTCGCGTGGTCGCCGTACAAGTGCCACGCGTTCAACACGCTATTCACCTCTTTTTCGGTGTACCGGCGCTTCGAATCAAAGCGAATCCATAGGCCCCACATTGCGATGCGCTGGACGGCAAATTTATAGGGCCAGCGAGTGAGTTTTCCGTCTGTGTCGAATTGCGTGAGCGCCTTTGCGGCGTGCGCTGACAGCACAGTTTCGCTTTCGAATTTTGTTGCTTTGCTCGCTGCGGGTTTCACAGTTTTGGCGGCTGCAGCGGCATTGCTTGCGGCGTCAATCGGCCGAGTTACCGCGCTCGCCTGAGCTCGCAGACTTTGATAGTTTTGATGCCCCGCCGCTTTCGCCAGCCAGTTGAGCATCTGCACCTGGGTCGGTGCAGCATCGACGCCCGCGATGGCGGCTCGCAATGATTTCGCTAACGCGGAAATATCAGCGACGACGAAGGGAATGATCGCCTGTTTTGGAGACCGCGAGGCGCGGGACGAAGTAGCGTTCGACATAGCGAATCTGCCTTTCTACGCCAAACCAAATTGTTTGCTGGTGGCCCCCATTCCAACACGGTTCAGCACAAAGGGTGATTCGTGTGGGTCGTCGTTACTGACGTGTTTTGCGATGAAGCGATGACAGGTTTAGCAAAGCACCGAAGTGCCGGGAGCGCCTGAGTGAACTGTCGACTGCGGATTAAATGTTAGCGCACAAACGCCGTTCTGACAGGCTCCGACAGTTCACTGCAACTGCGACAGCTGATCTTTGGCGGCCAGTTCAGCTGCCCGCTCGGCGTCCTGCGGAAGCAGCAGTCGCGCCGCGACCATCTCGGCGGCAGCGGCGCGTACGGCCGCGACGTAAGCTGCGCTATCAGCGTATCGCTCGGCCACCGAGAGCCGTGGGTCACCATTCGCCTCACGTGCTGCACGGGTAACTGCGAATGGCACGGCAGCACCCTGCAACGGGAACAGCGCCGTCGTTCCGTACCCCGCCGCACGGGGATTCCAGCCAGTATAGGACGCTTTCGGTACCGCCAGCGGCAGCATACGAATGCCCGCAATCGACATTCCGTTGGCATCTGCGCGCGGCACGAACACTGGATAGGTGCCGAGAATCTTTGCTGGCAACACCGACGGGTCGGTCCATGCGGCACCGGTGTAGATGCCCGCATACGGCAAGCCCGGAATATTCTTCGGTACCGCGTCTGCCGCCGCGACCAGCGTGCCGTGGGCACGCATCGGCACCCTGCTGGAAGGCGGATCGATGCCCTGCGCAATCCATGCCTGCATGGCAGTCAGCAGCGCGCGCATTGGCGGCCCCGCATGCATCGGATTGACAGGCAGCGCCATCGTCGGCGCGGCGCGGACACGCTCGTTGGGCTCCGCATAGTGCGGCGAGCCAGCGATCATGTAGGCGCGGACATCCGACGGCAGATCAAGATGACTGCCCTGCGTATCGGTCACCACGAGCGATGCTCGCGATGCCCACCATTCATGCTCGCTGTCCGATTGCATCACCCGGGGACAAGTCGCGTTCAAGCGACAGCGCAACATGAGACCATCGCGACGACCGCTGACCGGGTCGTACAGCGTTTGATAGGTAAACGGAAAGAGATCTGCCTGCCACGCAGGGTCCTGCGGATGCCGCGCGTTGCGTCCGGCAAGACCGAAACGATAGTTGGTGGCCATACGTCGACCACCGCCAATGTGCGGCATCAGACCGTCAAACACCAGGCCACCCGCCAAGTCTTCGTTGAACCCAAGGTACAGGAAATCGCGAAGAAAGCGCCCGGACTGCGACACCCCAAAGCCGATCGTTCGCTGCACCACGCTGCGGCCCGCAGTGGCCAACGGATTGTCGTTGCTGCCGTTACGGCGCAAGAACGACACAACGTCCCGGGTCGCCGCAAAACCGAGACCGAGCACGGCCGGATCGCGCGCGACGTAAGTCACCTCGTACAGCGCTCCCGCATCAAAGCCTGTGGTCGGCCGCGTAATCTCCACCGCCTGTGCGCCGGTAGCGCGAATGGCGAGCCCCGCCGGGCTCTGCCGGACATCATCCCATTTCGGGCGAACGGTGACCGCCAGCGACGCCGCGTCCGCTATCGGCCACGGCAGATTCGCAGCCGCCGGTGAGCGCAGATGATCGAACACAAATTCATCGCGCACCGACCCGGTCACACCACGCAACATCGGCGCACTCAGCGCAAGTTGGCCCGGCTGCGACGGAATATCCGCCTGCCAGCCGATCCACGCCATTGCATAACCCTGCGCATGCAAAAAGCCGATCCCGGCATCGGTCGCCTTATCAGCGTTGTTTGCACCTGGCTGGCCGGAATCATCAAACAGTTGTGGTGCCAGTTTGCGCCCCCGGTTCGGCACATCAACGAGCAGCGTGCCGTTGCCTCGCTGCGGGTCTGCTGGCCGCAGCAACACCACATCGGCAACTGCCTCGACACGTCCGGCAGCGTTGCGAGGCGCTTTGTCGATGTCGGCAATGACCGCATTTCGTGGATCCGCCGGGTCAACGGCAACAGTCGCCCGCGCTGTGATCTTGACGTAGCTCCCGACACCACCAAAGCTGCGCCCCTCAAAGGCGGGTGCACTCTGCAGCACCTCAAACCGGATGACTTCGGACTGCGCATGAAATGGCAGCGACGCCCCAAAAAGCAGCGCAACGACTCGCAGTTGCGACATGATTGACCTCCCACAATGTGAATACCCGATTCGCTATCCTCGTAGGTCGACGTCCAAGTCGGACGTCAGTATCAAGGGATAGCAATGCGAAACAGATGTGAGCGGATGTTAGTTGCCTCGATTGAGCGGGACTGGAAATGTTCTGCTTTTGACGTAATTCCCTACCGTCCGTCAGCGTCGTCAGTGATCCTGGATGCGACTTCTTTCCCGGGTTGAGCGCCGACGTTTTGCAGTTTGTCCTTGAGTTCGATTTTTCTCGCACCAAAAACAAAGGCACCCGAAGGTGCCTTTGTTTTTGTAACAGGTCTCTGGACCAAGCCAAGAACCGAACAGAACGAGGTGGATGCAAGGCGCGGGCGACCGACGTGTACGTTTTATGTACACGAGGCCGACCGCAACGCGGCAGACGCTCGTTATGTTCGTGTTCTTACATACCCATGTCGCCCATGCCGCCCATACCACCCATGCCGCCGCCACCGCCCATGCCGCCGCCGGCTGATTCGTCTTTCGGCGCTTCAGCGATCATGGCCTCGGTGGTGAGGATCAAGCTTGCGACCGACGCTGCGTTTTGCAGTGCGAGGCGCGTTACTTTGGTTGGGTCGAGGATGCCGAGTTCGAGCATGTCGCCGTAGGTGTCGTTGGCTGCATTGAAGCCGTAGTTACCTTTGCCAGCCATCACTGCATTGACCACAACACTTGGCTCGCCGCCGCAGTTGTAGACGATTTCGCGCAGTGGGGACTCGATGGCTTTCATGACGAGCTTGATGCCTGCGTCCTGATCCGAGTTGTCGCCCTTCAGCGTGCCAACAGCCTGACGTGCACGCAGAAGCGCGACGCCGCCGCCAGCCACAACGCCTTCTTCAACGGCTGCGCGGGTTGCGTGCAGCGCATCTTCAACGCGTGCTTTTTTCTCTTTCATTTCGACTTCGGTAGCAGCGCCGACTTTGATCAGTGCAACACCGCCGGCCAGTTTGGCAACGCGCTCTTGCAGCTTCTCTTTGTCGTAGTCGCTGGTTGCTTCTTCAATCTGTTTGCGGATTTGAGCAACGCGACCTTTGATGCTGTCTTCGTTACCTGCACCGTCGATGATCGTGGTGTTCTCTTTGCCCACTTCGATCTTCTTGGCAGAGCCCAGGTCAGCCAGAGTGACGCCTTCAAGTTTGAGGCCCACTTCGTCGGAGATCACGGTGCCGCCGGTCAGGATGGCGATGTCTTCGAGCATGGCTTTGCGACGATCACCGAAGCCTGGTGCTTTGACAGCGACAGTTTTCAGGATGCCGCGGATGTTGTTTACAACGAGAGTTGCAAGCGCTTCGCCGTCGATCTCTTCAGCCACGATCAGCAGTGGGCGACCGGCTTTGGCGACTTGCTCAAGCGTTGGCAGAAGATCGCGAATGTTCGAGATCTTTTTGTCGTGCAACAGGATGAACGGGTTGTCCATCAACGCCAGTTGTTTGTCCGGGTTGTTGATGAAGTATGGGCTCACGTAGCCGCGGTCGAACTGCATGCCTTCAACGACGTCGAGTTCGTTTTCAAGTGACTTGCCGTCTTCAACGGTGATCACGCCTTCCTTGCCGACTTTTTCCATTGCGTCAGCAATGATCTTGCCGATGGATTCGTCGCTGTTGGCGGAGATGGAGCCGACCTGAGCGATTTCTTTGCTCGTGGTAGTGGCTTTCGATGCTTTTTTCAGCTCGGCGACGAGGGCGGTTACAGCCTTGTCGATGCCGCGCTTCAGGTCCATCGGGTTGATGCCCGCTGCGACGTATTTGAAGCCTTCGCGAACGATGGCTTGTGCAAGCACAGTCGCCGTCGTGGTGCCGTCACCGGCGTTGTCCGAGGTCTTCGACGCAACTTCTTTCACGAGCTGGGCGCCCATGTTTTGCAGTTTGTCTTTGAGCTCGATTTCTTTAGCGACCGATACGCCG
>JAYWAQ010000057.1:0-7087 GCA_043782305.1 Burkholderiales bacterium | reverse complement strand
CGAGATGCCAGCGAAGAACATGCTAAACAGCGTGACCACCTGGGCCAGTCCCCCGCGCATGTGCCCGACCAGCGTTTGCGCCAGCCGAATCATTCGCTGCACCACATCGCTGGACGCCATCAGCTCACCCACCAACAGGAAAAACGGCACCGCCAGCAGCGCTTCGGAATCAATGCCGTGGAAGAGTTGCCCGACCATCGACTGCATGCTGATCGGCGTAAATTGCACAGCCACCAGCACGCCTGCGATCAAAGCAAACGACACCGGCACGCCCATGTAGCCGAAGGTCAGAAACAGGGTGGCCATCAGTACTAATACCGCGCCGCCGCTCACTTTGACGCTCCGACAAACAACGCAGCTTCGACGACGACGTTGTCCATGTCTTCTGGCCCTTCAAATCCGTGCTGCCATCCATTGATCAGTTGCTCGACGGTGAAGAGGGCGATTAACACTCCGGCTATGGGCACGATAGCGGTGTACACCGTCAACGGAATGAGTGACGGCATGCGAAAACTGCCCAGGTCAAGCATGGCGTTTTGCCAGCCGAAGACGACCAGCGCCAGCGCAACGGCGAGCACGATCAAGCGGTTGGCAACCTCGATGGCCGTCCTCGGTCCGCGGGTCATTCGCTTGGTAATTTCCGTCAGATAAAAGTGGTCGTTCCGGCGGGTGGCTGCGGCCATGCCGATGAACACGGCCCATGCAAAAAACGCCGTTGTGACCTGCTGCAACCAGACCCAGGGAGCACCGAGGACGCGGGTGACGACGTCGCAGAACACCGCCAGCGTGAACATGAAGATGCATATCCCGCAGCACACCATGAGCACGGCTTCAAGCCAGTCAAAGGCTCGCCACTTAAGATGACGATGTCGCGGCAGGATCAGCGCTCGAAAATTATTATCGGACATGGATTGGCAACTCCAAAAGCCAGTGATTTGTTTTGATCCCCGCGAAGGCGGGAATCCAGACCGCAAGCGCGGCAAGCAAAGCGCGCCATCGCTAAGCGAAAATCGCGACGCGTGGGCAACAAGTTACCCACCCTACGAAAGTGGCGAAATGGCTAGCGCATTGCGCTGCGACTACTTGACCTCGCGCACCAGTTTCAAAATCTTCACTGCGTGCGGGCCAAGCTCGGCCGCGAGTTGATCCTGAATTGGCGCCGCCGCTTTTATGAAACCACTCTTGTCAACGTTTTCGATCACTTTGACGCCGAGCTTTTTAAGCTTCTCGGCGGAGTCTTTCTCCAGTTGCATCGCCATCGCAGGTTCTTTTTTCGATACTTCTTCGGCTGCTGCTTGAACCCAGCGCTGCTGCTCAGGCGACAGGCTGTTCCACGTCTTCTCACTCACCCACATGCAGTTGTTATTGGCCTCGTGCTCCGTCATCGACAACACCGGTGCAACCTCGTAGTGCTTGTTGGCAAGATACACATTGACGCCGTTTTCGGCCATGTTGACCACACCGGTTTGCAGTGACGTGTAAACGTCGCCAAACGGCATGTGCACAATCTGTGCGCCATAGGCCGGGAAGTGCGTGTCCTCAGTCTTGGTGGCTTGCACGCGCACTTTTTGCCCCTTGATGTCGGCCACCGATGTCACTTCTTTCTTGCTGTAGATATTGCGCAACCCCATCGTCAGCAAGCCCAGCGTGCGTGCGCCGGTGACTGATTCTTTGACCATGTCACGAAACGCCGCCGCCACGCCCGGATCAGCGAGTGACTTTGCGAGATGATTTTGGTCGCGAAAAATAAAGTGCAACGAGAACACGCCCGCCTGAGGCGCGATGGTCGAGGCGTTTGCCGTCGACGTAATGACGAAATCAATGTCGCCAGAGCGCATCTTTTGCAGCATTACTGGCTCTTGTCCCAGTTGTGCGCTCGGAAACTGATTGATGCTCATCTTGCCGCCGCTTAGCTCTTTGAGCTTGGCATCAAAGATGTTTGCCGCTATTCCGTAGGCCGTCGTGGGCGGCTGGTCGTATGCGAAGCTGAATGCACGGTTTTGGGCTGCCGCGCCCCCAGCCCAAAGCATGGCCGCGCTGACCGCCGTGGCGACCAATGTGCCGAAAAATACTCTCCGTCCGTGATGACCGATTTTCATGTCGCAGCCTCCTTTTGACATTGTTTGTTGTCTGTTGTCTGCCCTCTTCGGAGGGCAGAGTCACTATAGCGGCGCTGTGCGCTGAACGCAATAACCGAAAGGTTCGGAAACTGCTATGTTGGTTCGTGCATGCCCGGCCTCAGCTCGCTACTGATACAGCTTTTTAAAATAAAGACCGTTGCGTAGGGGCTAGGCGCGATAATAGTAAACAGTCGACTTTTACAAAAATGGGCCTGACGCCCAAGCTTTTCAGGCTTTTTTAAGGAAAGCTGAATCTGGCAGCGAACTTTCCGTCCGCTGCTACCTCGGCACGCCATGAAACAATGTCGATATGCACGCTGAAATCCTCATACCGAATCACGTTCCCATCGCCTACAGCACGCGCGGTGGACACGTTGAAAATGTGTTTTACGGCTCGATTGCTGTGGTTGATCGTACAGGCAGCTTGATCGCCAGCGTCGGCGATGTTGACGCCCCGATCTTTACCCGCTCCGCGCTGAAACCCTTGCAGGCGTTGCCTTTGGTGGCGAACCCGCGTTTTGCTGAATACGGTTTGACCCCGAAAGAAATCGCGCTCTTATGTTCCAGTCATAACGGCGAACCCATTCACGCCGAGACCGCGCAGCGCCTGCTCGCCAAAGTCGGTCTGACCCACGCCGCGCTGCAGTGCGGCAATCACGTTCCGTATTGGTACAAAACAAACGACGTCGCACCGGAGCCCGGTAAACGCTGGAGCTCGCTGTTTCACAATTGCTCGGGCAAGCATTCCGGCATGTTGCTACAGGCGAAGCTGCTGTCTGCGGCCACGGAAACCTACCTTGAGCCCGAAAGTCCGGTGCAACTTGCGATTCGTGACGCCGTGGCCTACGCCTGTGGTGAGCCCGATCCAAACGCGATGGTCTCGGGCACCGACGGTTGCAGTGCGCCCAATTTTGCGGTCTCGCTGACGGCGCTTGCCCGTGCATTCTCGTGGCTCGCTCGCCCGGAAGATGATGTCCGCTATGGCAGTGCCCCGCGTCACTTGTTTGAAGCAATGGCCGCGCACCCGGAAATGGTCTCGGGAGAAGGCCGCAACGATCTGGCGCTGGCCAAAGCCGGTCGCGGTGACTGGGCGAACAAAGTGGGGGCTGACGGCGTGCAGACGTTGGCCAGCCGTTCGCGCGGCATCGCCATCGCCGCAAAGGTGAGCGACGGAAACCCGAAGGCGCTGATGCTCGCGTTTTGCAGCGTACTGGAACAGCTTGGCATGCTCGACGACGCCGCCCGCGGCGAGCTGAAATCCTGGATCGATGTGCCGATTAAATCGGTGCGCGGCATTGAAGTTGGACGCTTCGAACCTTATGTTCGACTTAATCGCCAATGAACTTTTGGCCCGGACCGATAGTCTGTGATTGAGACGGGATGCGTGATTAAGACCTTGCAGCCACGGCGAACAAAAATACTAGGGGATAAAGGCCGATGAGCGACCGCGTGGTCGACCAAGAACTCGTAGAACGTGTCCAGGCGGGAGACAAGCGGGCGTTTGACCTGCTCGTCCTCAAATATCAGCGCAAAGTACAGCGGCTGGTGTCCCGGTTTGTGCGCGATTCAGGCGAGGTTGACGATGTCGTGCAGGAGGCTTTTATCAAGGCCTACCGTGCACTGCCAACCTTTCGCGGCGATGCCGCTTTCTACACATGGATCTACCGGATCGCGATTAACTGCGCCAAGAATTATTTGGCCAGCCCGGCGCGACGCATCGTTCCGCAAAGCGATTTGATGTCGGAAGACGACGATGATGCGGAATCTTTTGAGCGCAATGATGGTCTACACGACGTTGCAACCCCGGATGCCGAATACGCCAGCAAGCAGATTGCAGAAGCGGTCAACCGGGCGATGGCGGCACTGCCGGATGATTTACGGACTGCAGTGACACTACGTGAAATTGAGGGCTTAAGTTACGAAGAGATCGCAGAGGCGATGGATTGTCCGATCGGAACGGTGCGTAGTCGCATTTTCCGGGCTCGAGAAGCAATCGCGACCGAACTGCGACCGATGCTTGGAACACGGGAAGACAGGAGATGGTAGATATGAACACCCAAATGAACACTTCGAATGCGTTGGTTGGTGGCTCACGCGAGGCGACGCGAGAGCAAATCTCGCGCTGGCTCGACGGCGACATTGCTTCCCACGAAATCGATCTTGCGATGCAGATTTTGTCGCAGGAAGAGGGTCGCTATTGCTGGGCGGAAATGCACTTCGTAGGCGACTGTATTCGCGGGCTGGAAAACACGCCCGCAGGTTGTGCCGATCGGATTCGCACGGCGCTCGCCTCCGAGCCCGCCATCATTGCGCCGGCGGGCAAGCGGCTGCGTGAACAGAAAGCGATCAAGGAGCGCAGTCTCTTCAGCGCCATGACTCACATGAGCCGTGGTGGTCGCGCCTGGGCAACCGCCGCGGCGGTGGCCGCAGTCGGCTTCGTCGGCACTGTCGTTTACAAAGACCAGACCGCTGCGCCCCAGATGGCGAGCGTGCCGGCCGCGACCACTGCCGCGCTGGCGTCCAACGCACCGACGGCCAAACCTAATGCCGAGTTCAACGCCTACCTGCAGGCGCATCGGGAGAGCGCGGACATATCGAGCCTGTCGCCAATGCGCCAGTACATGCGTCCCGCCGTGATCGTTCAAGCACAGTAATCGCCATGATTCCTGTGAGCACAACAAGTGAAGTAGAAAGAGACCTCTCGTGGCATTGACGTATACGGTTAACAGGCTCTCACTCGCTGGTAGGCACAGCCTGCGAGCTCTACGTGTGTTTGGCACCGCGCGCCGCTGGAAGCGACTGCCCCTCCTCGCGGCGGCGCTCACCAGCGCGCCCGTGGCCCCGGTCGTGCTGGCGCAGTGGCCCGGTTCGGTCAGCGGCAACACGCCCAATTCAGCCGCTACGTCGCAGGCAGTGCCGAGCGTTGGCCAGATTTTGCAGCAGGCTGCGAATGCGGCGGCAACACTTAACTACAGTGGCACCATTACCTATAAGCGTCGTGGTGCCGAGGAGACGTCACGCATCGTTCACCTGTTCGAAAACGGTGTGGAGATGGAGCGTGTGACTACGCTCGATGGCCCGCCGTTTGAGGTGGTTCGCGTTAACGACGAACTAACCTGCTACATCCCCGAAGCGCGTTTGATGCGTATCGAGCCACGCACCGGGCGTCAGGGTTTCCCGTCGCTGTTGCCACGGCAAATGACGACGCTGGCTCAGCATTTCACGGTGAAGCGGCTCGAAATTGAGCGGGTGGCGGGCCATGATGCACAAGTCTGGGAATTCGCGCCGAACGACGAATTCCGGTTTTGGCACAAGCTCTGGACTGAGCTTAAAACCGGGCTCTGGCTGCGCGGGCGGGTGCTCGACGAGAATCGCAATGTGATCGAAGAAATCACTTTCAGTGACATCAAAATTGGCGGCAAGATTGATCGTGAACAAGTCAAATCCACGCTCGCCAACAGTGTTGCAAATTGGCGGGTCGACCGCAGATTGTCTGTCAGTGCGATGAAAACTGATACTGGCTGGTTTGCCAAAGGATTGCCCGCTGGATTCGTGAAAATCAGCGAGAACTTTATGCGCGCTTTGCCCGGTCGCACCGAGCCGGTGTCGCAGTTGGTTTATTCTGATGGATTGACATCGGTGTCGGTGTACGCCGCGCCGCTGCCACCGGGTGAACCGCCAGCGCTGGGTGCTACGGTTCAGGGCAGCCATCAGGTGTTTTCGCGTCAGGCTAACGATCAGTTGGTAACGGCCTTCGGCGATGCGCGACCGGCAGCGGTCAAAGCGATTGCCAGTTCTTTAGTTCGTAAGTAATTTCATCGATAGTTTTTTTTGCAGGTCAGTATTTTGTCAATTAAACACGTCAAGTTTTCAGGAGAAAAAACCGTGAAGAAATCACTCATTGCCTCTCTGCTCGCGGTCGGCGCTTTGGGCGTCACCGTGGCCGCATTCACCACGCCGCACGTGCCTGCGGTGGCGCAGGCGGCGGCGCAATCCACTGCACCCCAGACGCCGCAAGGCCTGCCGGATTTCGTCTCGCTGTACGAAAACAACAGCCCGTCAGTCGTCTCGATTGCCGTTAGCTCCACTATTGGCAAAAAGTCCGCCAAACCAGGTGCGGATGGCGCAACGCCCGACAAAGAAGACATGGAAGAATTTTTCCGCCGCTACTTTGGTCAGGGAGGGCAAGGCGGTCAAGGTGGCCGCGCTCCGCGTGAACAGCGTCGTCAGGGCGGTGGCTCCGGCTTCATCATCTCCACCGATGGCCTGATTGTCACCAACAGCCACGTCGTCGAAGACGCGGATGAAGTGCTCGTCAAGCTCACCGACAAACGTGAATTCAAGGCGAAAGTGATTGGGTCTGACAAACGCTCCGACGTCGCTGTGATCAAGATTGAGGCGACTGGATTGCCTGCTGTGAAAGTTGGAAATCCGGATCGTCTGCGTATCGGCGAATGGGTTGCGGCTATTGGTCAACCGCTCGGCTTCGAAAGCACGCTCACGACGGGTGTAGTGAGTGCCAAATCGCGGGCCAGCCGCGGTGCGGACACCACGGGTGACCTTGTGCCCTTCATTCAGCACGACGCCGCCGTAAATCCTGGAAACTCGGGCGGCCCGCTGTTCAATACACGCGGCGAAGTGGTGGCCATTAACTCGATGATCGCAACGGTCAGCGGCGGCTTCCAGGGCATCTCGTTCGCGATTCCAATTGATCTGGCGATGGATGTAGTCGGTCAACTGCGCGCCGGTGGTTCGGTCAAGCGTGGCATGCTGGGCGTTAATATTGGTGCGGTCAGCCGGGATCTTGCGGACGCATTCGGACTGCCAAAGGCCCAGGGCGCGCTGGTCTCCGGAGTCAATAAGGGCAGCGCTGCTGAAAAGGCAGGCGTCAAGGAAGGCGACGTCGTTCTCAAGTTCAACGACCGCGTGGTTGATGATTCGCGCGATTTGCCGCGCTATGTCACCTC
>JAYWAQ010000056.1:0-2554 GCA_043782305.1 Burkholderiales bacterium | reverse complement strand
GCGCGGAGAACATAACAACTGCATCGCGTTCGTTTACCAAGGCTTCGTTGTCAACGCGAAACGCGTTGCGAGCTTTCATTCGCTCGCTTTGGGTGAGCTTGTCGGCCTTGTTGAGCAGCCAAAGTATGCGTGGTCGTCCAGCACCTAGCCTATCCATCCATTCAACGAATTGCGTATCAAGGTCCGTGGTGCCGCGCCGCACGTCGATGACCAGCACCAATCCGCTCAGCGCCTGCCGTTCGCGAAAATATTGCTCAATAACGCCGGTCCAGACACGTTGCTTGTCGCGAGGCGTGCGCGCAAAGCCGTAGCCCGGCAGATCGACCAGATAGCCGCCCGCTCGCAGCGGGAAAAAGTTGAGCTCACGCGTTCGCCCCGGCATCTTGCTCGCAAAGGCCAGCCGCGTCTGGCCAGCTAATTTGTTGATACTGCTCGATTTTCCGGAGTTTGAACGGCCTGCGAACGCGATCTCTGGACCGGTTTCTGCGGGCAACCCTTCCATGTCCACCACGGACTTTTCGAAGAAAGCGCCAGCGAACTGCGGAATGCGCTCCAGGCGCGCCTCCACGGGAAGGGTCGGTTTCAGCACGGGAGCTTTCATAGACACGTTTCAGCGATTCAGCAAAGTTATAATTTTAAGTTGTCACCCGCTTTATCCTCGCTCTGCAGCCCTCATCGCGGCGAACGAGCAAAAAACACCTATACGGCCATGCTTTTAATCCGTCGCTCCATGTTCTCAGCCATTGCACCCGCTGTCGCCGTATTTGCTATGGTGCTGTCGGCGGCGCTTGCAACCACTGCCGCCAGCGCGCAGGCTGACGCGAATCCAGATCTCGCTAAAGGTCAGGCCCTTGCCGCGGTTTGTTCGGGGTGCCATGGGATTGACGGCGTGAGCCCTGTCCCGACGCAGCCCAACCTTGCCGGCATGAGTTGGCAGTACATCGCCAAGCAGCTGAAACATTTCAAGAGCGGGCAACGCGATAACGCCATCATGAAGGGCTTTGCGACCACGTTGAGTGATGCCGACATGAAATCGCTCGGTGTCTACTTTTCGTCAATGAAAGGGCGCGCCATTGGCACCAAAGACGAAAAACTGGCGAAAACCGCCGAAAAGCTTTACCGCGCGGGGGACGCAGCACGCGGCATCCCGGCCTGTGCCGGCTGCCACTCGCCTACCGGCGCTGGCATCCCTGCGCTGTACCCGCGTGTGGGTGGTCAGCATGCCGAATACACGGTCGCCCAGTTGACATCGTTCCGCGCTGGCGTGCGCGGCACTGCAACCAAAGAAGATTCCAACCCCACTGGCAAGATGATGATGACGATTGCTGGCAAGCTGACCGAGCCTGAAATCAAAGCGCTGGCCGAATACACCGCGGGCTTGAGTGCAAATTAGGCGCTGAAATGAACGCCACTGAAAGCCCGGTTGACTTGAAGGTTGCCGGGCTTTTTTCTTATCCGGTCAAGGCATGTCGTGGTGTTGCCCACACCCAGGCTGACGTCGCCCTCAGTGGCTTACGCCACGACCGCGAATGGATGGTGGTCGACGCCCGACAGTCGCCAGCAAAATTTTTGACTCAGCGCGAATTTCCAGTGATGGCGACACTAACGGTCGCCGTAAGCGACGACGGAGGCTTGCTACTGTCGAGCGCAGATGATCATTCACTGGTGGTGCCACCGCCCGCCAACAATGCGCTGCTCAAGGTCAAAGTGTGGAGTCACCAAACGTTTGCCCTCGACGCGGGCGACGCGGCGGCTACGTGGCTCGCGGCCCGGCTGGGTGCGAGCGCAGAACGTGTCCGACTGGTTTGCTTTCACCCCGACATGCAACGTGACTGTAATCGACTGTATGCGGGCGACAGCGGCGCACACACGCTTTTTGCCGACGGCTATCCGCTGCTGATTACCAGCGCCACATCGCTCGCCGACCTTGACCGCCGCATGGGGCGCGAGGCCGCCAGTGCAATGCCGATGAATCGGTTTCGGCCGAACGTGGTGATTGACGGTTTGCCCGCATGGGATGAGGATCACATCGATACGATTATGATCGGCGCGGCTACATTGAAACTCGTCAAGCCGTGCGTGCGTTGTGAGGTAACAACGACCGATCAGGCCAGCGGCGTACGACGCTCGGATGAGCCGTTGAATACGCTCGCCAGGTTTCGCAACAATCGGGAACTCGGCGGCGTCACTTTCGGGTGGAACGCCGTGGTCATCAAGCCGGGCCCCATCTCGGTCACAGATCGGGTAACCGCGGAGTATCGGTTCTAGTTACTCCGCGAGCGTTGCGCCGCTACGGTGTGGCGCAGAACGCTACGCCCTCAGCCGCCCAACCCAGGTCATTAACCATGTAGGCGTACATCGTCGCGTCGGTCAAATAACGATGATTGACATCGTTGGGGTAGCGTGCTGAGTCCGCGCGGAACACGCGATAAATTTTGCGCTCACTGTCGAGGCAGGTATTGATGCCCGCCGACAATAGCGGCGGCGCAATAAATGAGTCCGTGCCTTCGTTGCAGAAATAACCGTTGGGTACGCCGTCGCAGCCGAAGCTCGG
>JAYWAQ010000055.1:0-2556 GCA_043782305.1 Burkholderiales bacterium | reverse complement strand
ACGGTGATGACTGTAACCCGCTCCGACCAACGCCCTACGACTTTTGTGATCGTTTGCCTGCTCGGCGCGCTGGTTGGAAGCATATTTTTTGGATCGGCTTCACGCTTTTTTCAAGCCCCCGATGATCGCGATTCTGCATCAGCACCGTTCGCACCGCTGGCCTACCTAAAATTGCGCCCATTTGATTCGGCAGGATACTTGGCGCTGAGCGAATCTGTGGCCGAAGGCAATGCCGATGGAGCGGTGCGACTACGCGCGCATGCCTTGGCGGCCGCGTCATTGCTGGCCCCCGTTGATCCACAGGTTATTCGGGCCGACGCAGCCTTGGCTTTCGCGCGCGGCGACGTCCGATCCGGGCTCGATAAAACCGCGAAATTAGCTGCCATTTCGCCGATGGACCAAGCGGACGCGTTTCGCGTGTTGGCAAGTTACGTCGCCCACCCCGCGTGGCGCGACTTCGCCACCGCTCGGCTAACCGAAGGATGGGACGCGTCGGATCAGTTTCTGCTGAAACTCTGCAACGACGCTCAACTTGCGCAATATACTTTCGCTGTTGCAGCGCAATTCGCTCGATTCCGCCCGCTTTCACCCGCCGCCTCACATTGCGCCGAGAACCGCGCCATCGCGTCCGGGGACATACAAGGCGCGTATCGGTTGCGCCTAAGTGCGGCCAAGTCGTTGCCACCGCGTATCGGCTTTGTTTTCAACGGGGATTTTGAACTGCCGTTGTCAGGTAGCCAGTTCGATTGGACGGTTGAACCTGGTGGCGAATATCGTGAGGGGTTTGTCGCGGCGATACGCCCGGACATTGGATTTGGTGGCTCGAACAAGGCTCTGTCGCTGCGCTTCACTGGGCGACCGATTCGATCGCAGATGGCTCAGCAGTATCTGGCGCTCGGCCCCGGAAAGTATCGACTTTCGTATGTGACTAAACAAACAGTGCAGCCAGCCGCCAGTAGGCCAGTATGGGCACTCCGATGTGTGGGTACTGGTACGCCGCTAATTATTGAAAACTGGGCCGATCTAGCCGCCAACGCAGGCTGGACTCGTCACGACGTGCCGTTTACGGTTGGGGTGAATTGCACGGGGCAATTGCTCTCGCTGGAGCCAAAATCAAAGCTGTCGTCGCTTGAAGGTATTAAAGGTACGCTAGTGATCGATGAAGTTCGCGTTGAGAAGCAGTAATTGACTCGCAGAGTTTGCAATTTCCTCCAATCAGCGTGTACACTCTCGACAAATGATCAAGATACGGAGATTAACCAATGCGTAGCGTAATACCAGTGATTCTGGGCTCGGTTGCCATGGCGTTCAGCGTAAATGCGTTGGGTCAGTCATCTAGTTCTTGCGATGGCGCAGAACTTCGCGACGTGATCGGGAACGTTTTAGTCAGCACTAATGACGGCATGAGTACCGCTGTTGACAAGCAAGTGGTCGGAAATAAGTCGCGCGTAACCACCGCATCCCGTTCGTCAGTCACCGTGGCATTCACTTGCGGTTGTGATGTAAAACTGAAAGAAAACGAGCGCATCGATATCGAAGCGCCATCGACTTGTGCTGTGCTGCTGGCGTCAGTAACCGCAGCACCTGTAGTCGCTATAGGTGCTACAACAGCCGCGTCTGCTGGTGCGGGAACGACTGCGCTTGTTGGAGCTGGTGTGGGCGTGGGTGCTTATCTCCTCTATCGCAACAACCGTAACCAAAGTCCAAACTGATAGTTGTTTCGTAAACTATCTTCCGAGCAAGCCCTGGCGTTTACGCTGGGGCTTTTTCTTTTAACCGTCTTCATTCGCGGCGGTAACACCCGCCAGATTGTCATTTTCGCGACGGTAGCGGCGCTGATGTGTCTCCTACTGAGTGCGCTGATCGTGTGGAAGTCCGCCAGAGGTGAGATATTTCGTCTGGGCGGCGGCTTATACGTCGCGGCGATGTCGTGCATCGCGATGAACGCCTTGCTCGCTCTGATTCCCCTGCCGCCAGATTTCTGGCTTGCGCTACCGGGCCGGGCGGCCTATGCCGGGGTGATTGCCATGCTTCAACAGCCGCCGATGGAGGTTTCATCGCTGCCGGTATCGATTGATCCGATGGGCACATCGTTTGCCAGCCTGCTGCTCATTGTCGCCTTTGCCGTGTGTTTGGCGACGATGCTTCTTCGTGCGTCGCTGCTACTTAAGTTGCTGGGCGCATTGGCCGTCATCGCCATTGTTCAAGCGGCTATCGGACTTTTGCAGCTCGTTTTCGGAACGCCGTCGCTCGCGGGCTACAGCATGTCAGCGGTCACGACGGGGGCGAGCGGCACGTTCATCAACAAAAATCACTTCGCGACTTTGCTGGCGATGGCGCTGCCACTTTTGGTTTTTCGAGCCACGGGCCAATTCACGTTCTTCCGGCAACACGAAGCGCCAACGTCGCTGTCAAATGTGTGGTGGGGCGCCGCGACCGCGATGGTAGCCGCCGCGTTGGTCGCCAGCCTTTCGCGGGCGGGCGGTGCCGCCGGTTTCTCGGTCGCCCTGTTTGCGATTCTTCTGTGTGTTTTCAGAAAACAGGCCACCACAAAAC
>JAYWAQ010000054.1:0-7105 GCA_043782305.1 Burkholderiales bacterium | reverse complement strand
CGCGCAGCAATTCCACGGCGACTTCGCGATTGATCGCGTTGTCTTCCACCAAGAGGATCCGGGTGCCGCGATGTAACAGGCGCAGCCGCACTTCACTGTCGATTGGGATCTGGCTTGGCGAGGATGTCGGCCGCAGGCTCTGAGCGCGCTGGAGCCTTGCGGTGAACCAGAACGTACTGCCGCTGCCCGCCGTGCTCTCGGCACCCGCTTCGCCGCCCATCAGCTGCGCGAGGCGTCGCGTGATGGTCAGGCCGAGCCCGGTACCACCATATTTGCGCGTCGTCGAAGCATCGGCCTGTTCGAACGCGTCAAACAGATGACTCAGGGTTTCGGTTGGAATTCCGACACCGGTGTCACTGACTTCAAAGCGCACCAGCAGGTCGCCGTCAGACTCTTCCTGAAGTTTCGCGCTTAATTTGATGTGACCGACGTCGGTAAATTTGACGGCATTCCCGGCGTAATTCAAGAGCGCCTGACGCAGCCGCGTCACGTCGCCGCGCAGCCACGAGGGCACCGTGCCTCCGTCGATCTCGAGGCGCAGGCCCTTGCCCAGTGCCGACTCACTCATGATGGAGGCGACGTTGTCGAGCACGGTCGCTAGCTGGAAATCGGTGCTTTCGAGCTGCAACCGGCCCGCCTCAATCTTCGATAAATCAAGCACATCATTGATGATCGAGAGCAGGTGTCGGCCCGCGGTATCGACCTTGTGCAGACGATCCGCCTGCGCGGGCGTTGCGCCGGAACGCCTGAGCAGGTAGCTCAACCCGATGATCGCGTTGAGCGGCGTGCGAATCTCGTGGCTCATGTTGGCCAGGAACGCGCTCTTGGCGTGATTGGCGGCTTCGGCTTCAGCCTGCGCGGCCCTCAGCTCTTTGGTGCGCAGGTCGACCAACTCTTCAAGGTTGTCGCGATGACGTTCGAGCTCTGCGTTCAACTTTCGCCACTCGGTGATGTCCTGCACCACGCCGCGGATCTTGATCGCCTTGCCGTTCTCCATGGTCGCGAATGCTTGTTTGCGTACGCGAATATGCTTTCCTGTGGAAGTGATGTAGGGCATTTCAAGATCGAACGGTTCGCCGGTAGCGATGGTGTGCATCGCAGCAAGCTTCAGCGTTTCCTGCACTTCCGGCGGGTAGGCAGCCACCTGTTGCTCAAACGAGAGCCGGGTGCCGGGCTCGACCTCATAGATCTCGTACGTTTCCCGCGTCCAGTAGGGCTCCATCGTGCGCAGATCAAACTCCCAGCCGCCGACTTTGGCAATCTTGCCCGTATGCTCAAGCAGATTGACCGAGCGCGCCAGCGCCTCGCGAACATCGTATTGCTCCGTCACGTCGCTGAACACCAATACGACACCCACTGTATCGCCCTTGCCATCGCGTATCGGTGCCGCGCTGTCGGCGATCTGGTATGCCTTGCCATCACGCGCCAGCAGTGTGGTGTGGTTGGCGAGCGCGACGACTTCGTTTCGTTCAAGCACGCGGCGAACCGGGCTGTCGGAAGGCTCTCCGCTGCGTGCGTCAACGATGTTGAACACTTCTGCCAGATTGCGTCCCGCCGCGTCCGCCAGCGACCAGCCGGTAAATTTCTCTGCGGTTGCGTTCATGCGAACCACGTGTCCAGCGGCGTCGGTACTGATCACCGCATCGCCAATGGATTGAAGCGTGATCGCCAGATTTTCCTCGCTCAGGCGCAACTTCTCTTCGGCGAGCACGCGCTCGGTGACATCATTCGCCAGCACCAGCACGGCAGCGCGATCACCAAATTTCAGCGCATGCGAGCGAACTTCAACGCGAATCATGCTGCCGTCCTTGCGCACATGTTGCCAGAGCCCGCGACTGCCCGTACCCATATCCCAGGTATCGAGGTGAGCGCGCAGTCGTGTCGCTTCTTCTGCCGGGCGAATGTCCCAGATTTTCATCGCGAAGATTTCCTCGCGGCTATAGCCGTAGTGAAGAACGGCCGCCTCGTTCACGTCCAGAAAGTAATGCGACTCGGTGTCCCAGACCCACATCGGCTGCGGATTGCCCGCAAACATTTCGCGGTAGCGCGCCTCGTTGTCGCGCAGCGCCTGCTCGGCCTCGCGGCGCCCGGTGACGTCAATTCGCACACCCATTAGCCTTGTGGCAAAGCCGCGCGCGTCGCGCGACAGCACGCGACCGATCACGCTCATCCAGCGATAGCTGCCATCGGCATGGCGCATCCGTGCTTCGTATTCGTAAGGCGCGTTGATGCCGTGCAATACCTCCTGAATTTTTGCCGTCACGTTCGCGCGATCATCGGGGTACAGGCGCTCCAGCCAGCGCTCGCGATCGCCCGGTCCGTCATCGGATTCGTAACCCAACATGGCGAAATAGGTGGGTGAAGCCGTGCGCTGATCGGTCGCTATGTTCCAGTCCCAGACGCCGATGCCGGCCGCATCGGTGGCCAGCGCCAGTCGTTCGCGCATGTCCTGACCGCGCAACTGCTCGCGCTCACGCGCCCGCCATGCCCGCGCGAGTCCCGCGCAGAGCAGGGTCACCGCGATCGCTGCTGCGGCCCACACGCCCGCAGCCAAAAATGCCAACCGTCGCCACGGGGCCAGCACCATCTCCATCGAGCGCCCAACTGTAATGAGAAAGTCAGGTTGTGCTGAAAGCGTGCGGTAGGCGTAGCTACGATATATGCCGTCAACGTCACTGGTAGAGAGCAGGCTGCCGGAGGGGCTTTTAGGCAACATTTCCCGAAAGATTGGGCCGCTTTCATATGTCTTGCCCATGGCCGCATCGTCAAACGGGCTGCGCGTCATCAACATGCCATGACGGCGGAACAGCGTGACTGCGCCACCATCGCCGACGGGCACGCTGGACCAGAGCTTGTCGAAGTAGCGCGGCTCAATAGCAATGGCGGCTACACCGGCAAACGTTCCGTTCGCTCGCGTCAAAGGGCGCGAGGCAAAAATAGTCCACAACTTGCTGGACCGACCGATCACCGGATCGCTAATTAAAAAGCGGCTTTCCGGGGCAAGCAGCATCTCCTGAAAGTAGCTCCGATCACTGAGGTCAAGGCCGATAAATTCAGGCTGCGATGCATATTTGACGACGCCATCCGGCCCAAGAATAACCACCAGCCGGACAAACGGCAACGCGCGCACCTGCTCTTGCAACATCGGCTGCGTTGAATCCTCGTTTAACGAGCCGGCGACGCGCAACCGCTCAATCGCGGCGACGACCAGTTGCAAACGCTGATCAACCGTTTGCAACGTGCGCGTGGTTTGCTCTTCGATGACCTGAGCGTACGACGCGGTGAGTTTTTCTCCGGACGTGACTGCCTCGCCACGCAGATAAGCAAGCTCCAGAGCGAGCAGAAAGCCGCTGACGATAATCAGCCCGACCGCGCCCAGAAAGAGCTGGCGCAGCATGCCGCGCAGCACATCGGCATTCGCGGTTATCGGCTGTTGCGGGGCGCTCGCCACGTTGGCTAAACCGGTTCCCGATAACGTTCGGCGATGGCGACAAAATCGTCAAATCCGGCGAGGAATGCGTCGGCGACATCGGGGTCGAAATGTTTGCCGCTGCCCTCGGCGATGATGTTTTTGGCATCGTCGTAGGAAAACGCGGCTTTGTAGACACGCTGCGAAATCAGCGCGTCGAACACGTCGGCCACCTCCATCAACCGCGCCGCGATTGGAATTGCGTCGCCCGTGAGGCCGTCCGGATACCCGCTGCCGTCCCATCGTTCATGATGCCAATGGGCAATTTCCTTCGCCGCCGACAAAAACGCGAGCGGCATCTGAATGTCGCGTTCGGCCGCCTCAATGGCGTCGCTGCCAAGCTTTGCATGCGTCTTCATGATGGTCCACTCATCGTCGGTCAACTTGCCCGGCTTGAGCAGGATGTAATCAGGAATGCCCACCTTGCCGATGTCGTGCAGCGGCGCAGATCGTGCGAGGAGGCTAATGTAATCATCGGTCAGTTTCGCCGCGAAAAGGGGATGCTGCTTCAGTCCGATGGCCATGCGCTGAACATAGCCCTGCGTGCGCAAAATGTGATTGCCGGTTTCCGGGTCACGCGCCTCAGCCAGATGGGCGAGCGCGCGGATGCTCACCTGCTGCGTGAGGTTGTTCTCGGTCATGCGCCGTGCGACTTCCGCTTCGAGCACCGCGTTCTGATTCTTGAGCCAGTCGCGCGCTTGTTTGGCGTCGAGTTGCGCCCGCACGCGAGCGAGCACGACGGCGCGTGAAATCGGCTTTGCGATGTAATCCGCCGCTCCGAGCAGGAGGCCTTTTTCTTCGTCACCGGCGTCGTCCAGCGTGGTCAGGAAAATCACCGGAATGTCCCGGGTCTCGCGGCTTTCACGCAGTTTTTCCAGTACCGAATAACCATCCATGCCACTCATCACCACATCGAGCAAAATGAGATCGGGTTTCGGTTCGCTGGCGGCCACCACAAGGGCGCGCTCACCGGATGTTGCTGCCAGCACGCGGTATTGCGAACGCAGCAATGCGCTCAGAACGTGCAGGTTTTCAGCAGCGTCATCAACAATGAGAATGGTGGCGCTGTTTTGAACTGACATGGGGCAAAAAAATATGACGTTCGACTGAATATTGAATGTACAAGTTATAGCGTCTCTGTAGCAAAACCGGAACCTTTGACGCAAGCAATTTACGACCTGAACGGGTAGGATTGATACTCTATGAATTCCGGAAAAATGAAAGCAAAACGGCTTACAAGACAGCCAAGTGCGGTTCTACCGCTGGTTTCAGCGAATGCCGGACTCAGTTTGCAAGGGCAACATCGTTGCTGCACACGATTCAGCTTTTGCGCTACACCGCATTTAAATCAGGGCTAAACGCATAAATCGACCAAAGTCGACTTATGAATATTTGCGTGTCTAGCCCCAATAAGATGGGCCTGAAAAGAAAATGCTGTTAACCGGTTTTCAGGTCTGCTTTCGCTGGCTGAAGGCGCGGATTACGTTCCGCCGCCGCTTCAAAGGTGCGGGGCGGTGTGCCCGTTTGTAGGCGCTAACGCGTAGAGAAAAAGCTTAGTAGTAACGTGTTGACTGCGCCCACGGAGCCAGCGGTGCCAAGCCATCGTCATTAACTGTGCCGCTGATAGCGCTGGCTTTTTTTGACGGCGGCGTTTCGGTGACAAACCAGTCGGAGCGACCCTGCGCCGCGAGGATTTCGTTCATCACGCGGGGGTCGCGGCAGGCCGTCTCCCACAGCTTATTGTCAGAGCGGGTTTGCCGGGCTCGTTTTGTGGACGCCGCGAACCAGCTTTGCGTGGCGCGGGTGCCGCGCACAATCGCGCGGGCCAGAAGACCGAAGGTGGTGAGCGCCACCACGGTCAAGATCGCCCATTCGAAGGCAATACCGGTTTCAACGGCGTTCAGTGCGCGTTCGGTCGCGGTGACGACCGCCATGATGGTGACGCCGAGTACGTAGGTCGGCAAACGCTTGGCCGAGAAAATGTCAGAAAAGACGCTTTTCGCGGCAGATGCCCCGTCGGTCAAGCGATCCAGGCCGTCGTGTGAGGTGTGGAAGTGAGTAGCCATGATGTTGATGTCCTTTTCTTGCTGGATGTTGCCCTCTGGATAAGAAGGCTACACCTGCAATTTAGGGTAACCCCTGATATATTGCAAATTTATATTAGTGATTAGTAGTATTCACAACGGTGATTTAAGAGGTTAGCTCATGCATCGATTTCGAACGCTGGATCTCAATTTGCTGCGTGTTTTCGACGAGGTCATGGCCACCCGAAACACCACGCGAGCCGCAGAGAACCTCGCGATGACGCAACCTGCGGTCAGCAACGCACTGCGTCGTCTGCGCGAAGCGCTGGGCGACGAACTCGTCACCCGCGCGGGCTACGGAATCACCCCGACACCGAGAGCAATCGCTCTATGGCCGGTGGTGCGCGACGCATTAGCCTCGGTGCAGGCGAGCATCGCGCCCGATGCGTTCGATCCGGCCACTTCGAAACAGGGTTTCGTCCTCGCCATGGCTGACGCCACCGCCGCCATGCTGATCCCGCCGCTCATCCGTCACAGCGAAACCCACGCGCCCGGCATCAGCACCCGCGTGCTCCCGCTCACCACGCGCGACCCGCGAGCGCTCCTCGAAGCCGGCGAGGTTGATCTCGCGGTCGGCTACTTTCCGGCGGTGGTCGCCGCCATCAATCTGCAAAGCATGCAAACCGGCAACCCCGACAGCCTCTTTCACACCCAGCTCTACAGCGGCGAATACGTGTGCGTGATGCGGCGCGATCACCCGCTGGCGCTGGATTTGAAGCGCAAACCACTCACGCTCGACGCCTACTGCGCCGCACATCACTTGCTGGTTAGCTTTTCGGGGCGACCGTTTGGTTTCGTTGACGAGGCGTTGGCCACGATCAATCGCACGCGGCGCATTGTGATCACGGTGAATCAGTTTTTTACCGCAGGCCGGGTCGTCGCAGGGTCGGATTTGCTCACTGTTTTGCCGCGACACTTTTTGCCCTCGACAGGCATAAGGGATGAGTTCGCGGTCGTCGATTTGCCATTCGATGTGCCGCCCGTTCGAGTCGATATGGTCTGGCATCGCAGAGCGCAAAGCGAGTCCGCGCAGCAATGGCTGAGAGCGGTGGTAAGCGAGGCGGCAAAGGGCGCGGTAGCAGCGGTTCACGCATAACCGGCACGATCAATACGTCGTCGTGACGCCTAAAAATAAACTCCGTCCCGGCATCGGTGCAAAGTCTTTTAGAAAAGAAGTGTGCACCCGAATGTCGCGATTGGTCAGGTTCCGGCCGAGCACATAAAACTCCGCGCTTCGGCTGTTAGCGAAAGCCATTTTGTATCGCAGCGACGCGTCGACTCGGGTGTATCCCGGCGTGCTCGTTTCGAACGACGCCACTTGATTTTGCTCGAACACGTGCGTGGCCCCCGCGTCCGCGTACCAGGCGCTATCGGCGCCTCCGCGCCAGGTGAGTTTGCCGCCGACTCTTGACGGGCTCATGCGCGGCAAATTACCGCCGCTGACGCTTACGATGACGCCGCGCACGGTGTCGGCCATCGCGGTGAATCCGAAGCCCTGTGTTGGCGCGTATCCGATTGAAAGTTCCGCCCCCGTGAAGCGCGCATTGACGTT
>JAYWAQ010000053.1:0-2561 GCA_043782305.1 Burkholderiales bacterium | reverse complement strand
GGTCGAGTGGTGGACGCGCCGCCTGCAAGACCCGACCACCATTACGCTCGGAGCGTTTGACGCGGGTGATTCGTTGATTGGTACCGTTCGACTTGAGGCGTATCAACGCACGCGAGAGCGGCACAAAGTGACGCTGACCGCGATGTACGTCATGAAGGAACATGCAAGCGTCGGTGTCGGCCGCAAATTGCTTGATGAGGCGCTGGTCGAATCGCGTCGTTTGAATGGCATTGAGATCATCAATCTCACCGTCACGGCCGACAATTTGCCCGCTGTTCGCCTCTATTCAAAGGTCGGATTTCAGACCTTTGGCCGCGAAATTCGTGCCGTTAAAACACCGGGCGCGTACCTCGATAAACTGCATATGTGGCGACCCGTGAGCGCGGATTACGTCACGCAAGGTTGATCGGGTTGCGCCGCGCTAAATCGCGATGCTGCGGCCACCATCTACATTGATCGTCTGACCCGTCACAAAGTCGGCATCGCACACCAGATATTTCACGGCCTCTGCGATTTGCGCAGCGCCTCCTTCGCGTTTGAGCGGAACGTGCTCGAGGATCCGTGATTTTTCTGACTCGGATATCTGTCCGTCGTCGGGCCATTCAATCGGGCCAGGCGCGACCGCATTAACCCGGATCTCCGGCGCGAGATCGCCCGCCAAAGCCGCTGTAAGCCCACGCAGTCCAGCCTTCGCAATGTTGTAGACAACGTAGCCTGCCATCGGACGCTCAGCGTGGATATCCGTGATGTTGACAATGGAGCCGTGGGTTCGCTTCAAATGTGGCGCGGCGGCCTGCGACAAAAACAGCGGTGCCTGCAGGTTGCTGCCCATCAACTGCGTCCAGTCATCAACGGTCACCGCACCGACCGCCGTCGGATAAAAGGTTGACGCGTTGTTCACGAGCGCATTGAGTTGCCCGAAGGCCGATACCACTTGCTCGACGAGTGCTGGTAGCGCGCTCAGATCAAGCAAGTCAGCCGCGAACAGCTTCGCGCTGTCCGGGCGAATCGAATTGAGTGACGCCGCCAGTGCAGTGGCTGCTTCTGCCGATGCGCGATAATGAATCGCCACGCGCCAGCCCTCTCGGTGCAGGCGCTGCACAATGGCGGCCCCCAAGCGTTTGCTGGCACCGGTCACCAACACCACTGGACTATTCAGACTACTTGCTGCGGTCGTCATGACCAGATGCTCCACAGATATGCCCGCTCCCATTGAAGTCGGTCTACCCGCACCAACCCCCGATGCCCAGGCGCACAGCGCTCGTGTTCAGGCACATCTTCATGCCCTGATCGCATCCGCGCCGCAGTCAAAAACTTCATCACAGCAGCCCTCTATTTCGTTCGCTGATTTTATGCGGGCAGCGCTCTATGCGCCGGGGCTTGGTTACTACGCGGCAGGCGCGACGAAGCTCGGAGCGAGCGGTGATTTTGTGACGGCGCCCGAGCTGTCGTCACTCTTCGGAGCGGCGTTGGCTGACGTGTTCGCGCCCGTGAGCACACACAGCGTGAATGAACTCGGTGCCGGTTCCGGCAAATTGGCGCGCGATTTTCTCGACGCGTCGCCGGACACGAAGCAATACAACATCCTCGACATCAGCGCAGATTTGCGCGAGCGGCAGCAGACTGTGCTGGCGGGAAGACCGGTGAACTGGATTGACGTGTTGCCGGAAAAAATTGATGGCCTTGTCCTCGCCAACGAAGTGCTTGATGCTGTTCCCTGCGAGATCGTGCGCTTCCACAATGCGCATTACGAACAGGCACGTGTTTGCACGGCGAACGGCGCATTCGACTGGGCGTGGCAGCCCCTTCTTACTGGCCCATTGCTCGATGCCGCCAAGCATCGCATTCCACCGATCGAGGGCTACACCAGCGAGATCAATCTCGAAGCCGAAGCGCTGGTTGCAACGCTTTCCGAGCGGCTCACCGATGGCGCGCTTTGCTTCATCGACTACGGCTTTCCCCGCCGCGAATACTACGTGACGGATCGCACCAGCGGAACGCTGGCCTGTCACTACCAGCATCGCGTTCACTTTGACCCGCTGGCGCTCGTGGGACTGCAAGACATCACGGCGCACGTAGATTTCACTGCGATGGCGGAAGCCGGAGTGGACGGCGGCTCGAGCGTGATTTGCTATGCCACGCAAGCACAATTTTTGTTGCGCGCGGGCTTGCTACAGCGATTTGAAAAGACTGCGTTTGCGAACGAAATCGATCGTGCGAAAGCCCTTGGCGCAATCCAGAAATTGCTGTCCCCCACCGAGATGGGCGAGATGTTCAAAGTGCTGATCGTCGGCAAGGGTAGCGCGATTGATGCGCTCGCCCATCTCGCCGATATCGACCAAAGTTATCGGCTCTGAAACGCGAGCCTACTCTCGCGAGGCAACGTATTTCTTCATCCGTGGCTTGAGCGGCGTCGCCAGCAACGATGCGTGCAGGTCACGCATGTCCGCTTCGCCGGTATCGGTTTGCAGCAGGCGCTTCAACTGCGCGTAGGCCTTGTCGGGCAGCTTTGCATTGGTCGCTGCGATCTCTTCTACGCGTCGTGACCAGGTGACAGGGTC
>JAYWAQ010000052.1:0-2562 GCA_043782305.1 Burkholderiales bacterium | reverse complement strand
CTGTTTTCGGAATTGCGTAGCCTTCCACGCCTTCCAGAAAAGGCTTTGCATCGAGCGCTGCATTGGTGGGATTCAAGCTGGTTAACAACGATTGATCGGTCGGCAATACCGTGAAGAAATGCGAACCGCGCGTGGCGCTCCTTGCGATGTTGGCGAAGAAGTGGCGCTCGAGTGGCAAGGTCTTCAAGTTCGGGCGAGCAAACACGCGGATTTCGCTGCCGGTGCGAACCCAGCCCGCGGCTTTATCCAGTGCGGCCTTGTCGCCATCGCGCCCGGTGAGAAAGTAGTAATCGAGCGCTGCGTTGTAGTACTCAGTCAGGGTCATGCTGACTTTTTGCCCGGTCGGCAATACGTCGAGCGCGACCGAGTTACTGTTCACCGGGCAACCCACCGACAGCGTGTTGTAGGCGTACACCGGCAGGCGCCCGACGAACGGCAATTGCGTGCGACTGAGCAGGAGGCGGAGCGTGTTGGCATCGACAAATTGTGGCGTGATGAGCACGCGGTTGATCGAAACCTTCGTGTCGGCCGTGAAGCCGGTGCCGACAAGCGTGATCGTCGAAGTCGCGGCGTCATCGCCGAAATTCGGTGGCGTGATGCTGGTCAGCGTCAACGGTGTGGCAAAGCTATTGAAGGTGGCAACAAATTCCGGCAGCAGGTCACCGACCGTGGTACTCACGGTATTGGCGGTGCCCGAGACAGTGCCCGACCATCCGGTGAAGACTGTTGAAAAAACCGGATTCACCGTGGCGGTCAGCGCCGCACCATGGCGAACATAGCTGCTGATGTCGCTCAGCGTGATCGTGCCTGCGCAACCCGGAATCACCTGCTTGAACGGCGCCCATTCGCGATGCGCGCGCAGGGTGACGGTGCGCGTGCCCGACGCTGGCATGGTGACCTCGCCGGTTGCCGCGTTGTCGAGCCCGTCAATGCCATCGAGCACGTAGCGGCCCGATTCGCTAAATGATTGTGGTGATGTGACGGCGTATTTCCAGCTGCCAGCAGTCGTCTTTGAAACGAGCGGCGCGATGCGTGTGGCTGCGGAGCCTCCCGGCGGCGTGATGGACACTCTCATACCGTCGGTCATGCCATTGCCGGTGAGCGCGACGCCGATGGAAGTGCCAGTGAAAAACGTTGCGCCCACGGTCTGCGCCGGAACGTCAAGCAGCAACAGAGACGCATCGGGCGCGAAGCCCTGACCGCCGCCAAACAATACGGCCAGACCGGTCCAGCTGACGCTGCTTTGATAACCGGCGGCCGCCACCGCGTGGATGTCAAACACGCTGTACTGTGGGAACAACGTCGGGTTGCCGGGCCACGCTTTCGCGCGCGGGGTCACGGTTACCGTGCCGCCGGTTTGCGTGGAGGGCATCGCGGTGATGTTCATGAGTCGCACGAAATTCGCGGTCAGTACAGTTGCCATGATGCCCGTGGTCGGCGTGCCAAGCGTGCCATCGCCTGCCATCACCTGCCACGTCAGCTGCTCGGACGGCGTTGCGCTGGCGTCATGGCTCCAGCGACCGAAGCCGAACTGATAGCCATCGAGCGTTTGCAGCCCCGACGGCACCCACACCCGATGCACACTGCCAATCGGCCAGTTAAATTTCGCCGGCGTCGTTACTCGAACGCCGTCGACGATGACACTCAAACCCGCCGGATGGGTAACGATGGTGGTGGCCGCCGGAGGCGTAGCGTAGAGCCGCGTGAGCGCGTCGACATCGCCGGTTGAGTACGTAGGCGGATAGCCGATGTCGATGCCCGGCGGCTTCGTTTCCATGGTCGTCGGGTCAGGGTAGGCATTGAAGCCGAAGCGCCCGTAATGCATGATCGACGCGTAGTCATAACCGTCAATCGTGCGCGAATAAAACGTCTGATCGCTCTGTGATCGCCGCGACGGTGTAATACGATCAAGACGGGTGTCGATGAATGGCGTCGTGTCGACGTCCTGCTGAACGTGCAACAAACCCATCGCGTGACCCATTTCGTGAATCAGCACGCCAGCGTCGCAGGCAGGTTCACCGACGATGGTTTGCCGTCCACCGGAGCGACCGAGGGCGCTCGCGCATGCGCCCGACCCCGGCGACGCGAGATTGAACGCCACATAGTCCACCTGCGCACCGCGCGGAACCCATTGCAGCACGCCTTTAAGCGCGCGGTTGACCTCAGTGACGGCGGCATTGATGGTCGTGTCGTTGCCCGCCTCAATGACATAGGGCACTTCGACAACGCCCGACGCGGCGGGTTTCCACAAGCCCAGATCGGAGTCGACCGTCAGCGCTTTGCTGCCACCAACCGAATTTGGTGCGCCGGGCTTCGTTAGCGCCGCTTCTGCGGCAATGCGCCAGCGCCGTGCGGCCTCTTTGTGAGCGATGATGATGTCGCCCTGGGTGATCGCATCATCTCCGCGCTCCACATAGTCCACCCATTGCCCGCGCCACAAAGTGCGCAGGCGTTCAGCGCCAGGTGCTGCGGCGTCGCCCCAGGCCGACGTGGCAAAAAAAACGACGCTGGCAGAAAGCAGCAAAGCACGGGCGGACGATTGAGAAAGCAGCATGAGAACGG
>JAYWAQ010000051.1:0-7120 GCA_043782305.1 Burkholderiales bacterium | reverse complement strand
TATCTCTTTAACGAGTGTGCGCACACAAAGGGTTGCGGTAGCGATGGCGGATACGACCGCAGCGATACCAAGGGCGGAAAACTCGAAGCAATGGGCCGCGAGATGGCCGAGTCCGGTGGTTGCTGGAAAGACGGTGGCGTAACGCTTTGTGCGGGCTTCGGCTCGATCAGCAATGTCGGGCGCGTCGCAGCAACTCGTTTCTTCGAGAGTGCGGTCTACACGCCCAAAGTGATGCAACAAATGAGTGTTGCCGATGACCTTTACCACGCATTTCCGACTACGGTTGATGCTCTGGCGACTCAAGCAGGGCGCGTAACGACTATCGTGGGTAAAGACGGCGCAACATACCTACGGCTTCAAGCTGATGGAATGGTGAACGGTGTCAGGGGCGTGTTTGATTACATCAAAAACACGGCTGGCGAGATCAATCACCGTCTCTTCATTCCCAAGCCATGATGTTTCCCGCTGATCTGTTGCAGGCTCACGCGCAGCAAGGTGTGCGCCTATCGCTCATAAATCCTGGTAGTCGCGAGATCGCGCTTCCGCAGAATTTGGCGCTTGACACCGTCGCAGCCCTCCGAGGGAGCGATGTCGCGGTACTCGGTGGTGACGCATTGACTACTGTTAACGGTCGGCTCGAATACACCGGCGACAACTGGCATTGCGCCAGACGTGAAGGCGAAGATTCGGCGACGTTTGTTGCACGTAGCCTAGACACCGCTGCTGCGTATGTATCGCTATTTGGGCCGGAAGAGAAAATTCTGTTCGTGCTGGTTCTTGAGGGTGAAGACCAGATTTCGGCGCAAAGCTGCTGATGTCTCAAGCTAACAGCTTTCCCGCAAGAGCCCCATTTCACAAGGGCAAGGACTTCGATTCGTTACAAACTCAACAAACGCAAAAAAGCCCGCTCAGCCCCTGAGTAGTGGGGCATAGCGGCTAAAGCTAATAATGAGCGTAGCTGTCGTTCTCTGCGGCAATCGCCTTAGCTGCTAGCCGCGCCTGCATGGCGCTGCAGGGTGCTGGCCACCTGAGCTTGCACGATCAACGCATCCAAGAGCGCCTTGGCCAGCGTCTTCTCGTGAGGCTTCATCGCCGAGACTGCTTCGAACTGCAAGCGCAGTTCCTCATCGGGTCCACGCTCCGCCTCATCGAAGAGCAATGAATCGGTGCTCACGTGCAGCGCCTTCGCTAATTTCTTCAACGCCTCCAGCGACGGCTGCGCCGTGCCGCACTCATAGCGTTTGATTTGATTGACGTGCATCCCCACCGCATCAGCCATCGCCTGTTGCGACAGCGCATGCGCCTTGCGTAGCGCGATCAAGCGAGCGCTTAAATCCATTGTCCACAGCCAGGAAGTGACAGAGACCATGATGTTAGGTGCCGGTTTCTCAAGAGGGTTGACAATAGTACCCGATAAGGAACTAAAATAAAACCTGTCTAGTGTCTTGACGGCTTTTAGCCGAGAACGGAAAACCCATGCCCCGCATCGCAGACAGTGAACTCAAGCGGCTAAAGGAAGAAATTTCGGTGCAGCGTCTGGTGGAGGCGTCGGGGATCGTGCTCAAGAAAGCGGGCAAGGATTTCGCGGGGGTGTGTCCGTTTCACGAGGACGATACGGCGAGCCTGGTGGTCACGCCGATGAAGAATTTGTGGCACTGCTTTGGTTGTGGCGCGGCGGGAGGCCCGATTGACTGGGTGATGAAGACGAAAGGCGTTTCGTTTCGGCATGCGGTGGAATTGCTTCGGGAGGGCATCCCGGCGCTTTCCTCTTTAGCTGCTGAATCGGGCACGTCTACCTCGACCGCAGCCCATCGTGGCTGGGTACGCGCCTTGCCCGCGCCGGTGGCCTTTGATGCCGATGATCGGGCATTGATGAATCAGGTGGCGGGGTACTACCACGCGACCTTAAAAGCATCCCCCGAGGCGCTGGCCTACCTGCAATCACGCGGGTTCACCGGAGAGTCGGCACAGGCCGCTATTGACACGTTTCAGCTCGGCTACGGCAACCGTACGCTGGGCTTGCGATTGCCGACCAAGGGGAGGAAGGACGGGCAGACGATCCGCTCGCGGCTGGAAGCGCTGGGGGTGTATCGGGAGAGTGGGCATGAGCATTTGAATGGGTCGCTCGTTGTTCCGTTATTCATGCCGTTGTTTGAGGCGATGACGGCGCACGGTGCGCCGAGCCAGGTGGTGAACTTCTATGGTCGCAAGATCAGGAATGATTTGCGCGTGGGCACGCCGCTGCATCTGTATCTGGCCAACCGTGACGGCGAGACGGGGCGTGCGGGACTGTTCAACCCGCAGGCGCTCGTGCCGGGGATGAGTGAAGAGCTGATCGTGTGTGAAGCGGTGATCGATGCGCTCACGTTCTGGTGTGCGGGGTATAGGAACGTCACCACGGCGTATGGGGTGGAGGGGGTGACGGCGGAGCTGCTGGCGGCGATTGGGCGCATGGCCGCAGCGGAGAACAGCACGCCACTCAAGCGCGTGTTGATTGCGTTTGATCGTGATGAAGCGGGAGAACGGGGTGCTTCAAAGTTTGCCGAGAAGCTTCTAGCCTTGGGCGTTGATTGCTACCGCATCGTGTTTCCGAAGGGTATGGACGCGAACGAATACGCGATGAAGGTTCAGCCCGCAGCGAAGGCGCTGGGGTTGTTGATTCGTAAGGCCGAGTGGCTCGGGAAAGGCACCCCTCCAAAACGTGATCAAGTCGAACCTATGATGCAGGTCATCAAGCCAGAGCCCGCGCAGAAGGGTGCTTCTAGCGAACTTTCCTCTTTAGCCGCCGACCCTCACCCCAACCCTCTCCCGCGCGCGGGAGAGGGAGCCCCACAAAACACGCCTCACGAGGCACTGCCCGCTGCTGCCGTCCCGAGCGCAGCGGTGGACGTGGCCGCCACAGTCAATGATCGCGAAGTGGTGATGAGTTTCGGCGACGCCGGATCAAGTGCGAATCCGCTGCGCCGGTGGCGGGTGCGTGGGTTGCCGAAGAACTTAGCGGTCGGTGTGCTCAAGGTCAACGTGATGGTGAGCGATGAGCACGGCGGGTTTCATGTCGACACGTTGGATCTGTACGCCGCAAGAGCCCGCGCGGTGTTTGTGCAGCAGGCGATGATTGAACTGGGCACCGCTTCACACACAGCATCACTCATCCCCGAAGGCCTGCTCAAACTCGATCTGGGACGCGTGTTGTTGAAGTTGGAGGGTTTGCAGGATGAGGCCATAGCGGAAGCGATGAAGCCCAAGGGTGGCGCTGGAGCGGGTGCGGATGCGGCAGCCCTCGCGCTGGCCGCGATGACCGATGCGGATCGTGCTGAAGCGCTGGCGCTGTTGCAATCCCCGAACCTCTTGACGCGCATCGTCGCGGACTTCGAGGCGTGTGGGGTGGTCGGTGAGCAGACCAACAAGCTCGTTGGCTATTTAGCCGCCGTCTCGCGCCTCCTGGAGCGACCGCTGGCGGTGCTGATTCAATCCTCGAGTGCAGCGGGGAAGAGTTCGTTGATGGACGCGGTGCTCGCCTGTGTGCCGGAGGAAGCGCGGGTCAAATACAGCGCCATGACCGGGCAGAGCTTGTTCTACATGGGCGAGACCAATCTCAAACATCGCATCCTCGCGATTGCCGAGGAAGAAGGGGCCTCGCGCGCGAGTTACGCCTTGAAGCTGTTGCAGTCCGAAGGTGAACTCACCATTGCCAGCACCGGCAGCGACCCGGCCACCGGCAATCTCATCACCCAGCAATATCGGGTCGAAGGCCCGACGATGCTGATGATGACGACGACCGCCATCGACATCGATGAGGAACTCTTGAATCGCTGTCTAGTCCTCACGGTCGATGAGAACCGCGCCCAGACCGCCGCCATCCACCGCCTGCAACGCGAGAAACGCACCCTCGCCGGTCTTGCCCAGAAACAAGCGAAACAAACGCTGCTCAAGGCCCACCAGAACGCACAGCGGCTGTTGCGACCGATTGCCGTGGTCAACCCCTACGCCGAGTCCTTGACGTTCCTGGATGACCGCACAAGAACCCGTCGTGATCACGAAAAGTACCTCACCCTGATCGACGTCATCGCGCTCTTGCACCAACACCAGCGCCCGGTGAAGACGACCACGCTGCAAATCGGTGGCAGTGCGCAGACGGTGGAGTACCTCGAAGCCACCATTGCCGACATCGAAGCGGCCAACGCCATTGCGCACGAGGTGCTCGGCAGGAGTCTCGACGAGCTGCCGCCGCAGACCCGGCGCGTGCTCGCTTCAATCGTTGCCCACGTCCAGGCCCGCAGAAAGCTGACGAGTCTGCCGCGTGCAGACATTCGTTTCACTCGGCGTGAGTTGCGGGAGGCAGCCCAACAGGGTGACACCCAGATGAAGCTGCATCTGGCGCGCCTTGCGGAGCTGGAATACTTGATGGTGCATCGGGCGGAACGCGGGCAGGGCTATGTCTACGAGCTGGTGTTTGATGGGGATCCCAATGCGAAATTGCATCTGTCGGGATTGATTGATACGGCGACCCTTGCGGCGACCGCAAGCCCAAACACCGTGCACTACGACGCGCAGCGGTCGGGGTCAAACGTCGAGCGGTCGGAGGCAACCGCCCCGCAGTCGGCCCGTGGTCGGGGCGCGGTCGGCGCTCTGTCGGGGGTGAATCGGGCGGCACCATCAGCCGCAAGCCAAATGGTTACGGGGCTTGCAGCGACGCCGCCTGATGCAGAGGGTGAAACAAGCATGGGGGGTGAGTCTGACGCGCCGCCGTCGTATGCACGGCGTCCGCCCTATGCCAGAGTCGCGCGCACCCCGCGAGCGCTACGCAGTAACGGTGCCGCTGTTTCCTCTCCGCTTTAGCTGCTCGTTGGCATTGCGGGGAACCGCTCCATGAGCAGCCCGAACACCACCACGCGCGCCAAGCGGAACAAGACCACGCCAGCGGTTCCCTCCGCGCCGCGCAAAAAACGTCCCGGCAGCAAGCGTCTGCGGGTGAGCCTGCCCGAGGGGGCACTCGCGCACAATGGGCTCACCCGCTATCAGGCCGCGTTTCACGACTGGTCGGCGGTGGTTGCCTATTCGCCGCGCACCATTGCCGCGCAGAAGCACGCCCTGGGGCGTTTTATTGCGTGGGCGGACGAGCGTGGTCTCACGCGACCGCAGGACATCACGCGTCCGATCCTTGAGCGCTACCAGCGTCATCTCTACCATTACAGAAAACACAATGGGCAGCCGCTGGCGATCTCGGCGCAGCTCGGGCAACTGTTGCCCCTGCAGGCGTGGTTCAAGTGGCTCACCAAACAAAACCACATCCTGTACAACCCGGCGGCGGATCTGGATTTACCGGCGCGACCGAAAGCCTTGCCCAAGGGCTTGCTGACCATCGCGCAAGTCGAAGAACTCCTGAACCACTGCGACACGGCCACGCTCGAAGGGTTGCGCTTGCGTGCCATGTTCGAAGTCTTCTACTCGACCGGCATTCGTCGCTTTGAGTTGGCGGGGCTGAAAGGCTTTGATGTTGACACCGTGCGCGGCTGCCTGATGGTGCGACTCGGCAAAGGCAGCCGGGATCGCCTCGTGCCGCTCGGTGAGCGGGCCTGTGGCTGGGTGCAGAAATACATTGACGAGGTGCGCGAACAACTCGCCACGCCACCGGACGACGGCACGCTGTTTCTTGATGACGATGGCCGTGCGTATGACCCGTCGCGACTGGGCGATCAGGTGAAGCAGGCGATGCTCAGGGCGGGCATTCGCGAGCACGGGGCCTGTCACCTGTTTCGCGTGGCCTGCGCCACCCACATGCTGGAGAACGGGGCGGACATTCGCTACATCCAGAGTCTGCTCGGACACGCCAAGCTCGACACCACGCAGATTTACACGCAGGTGACGCTGGCCAAGCTCAAAGAGGTGCATACGGCGACGCATCCGGCGAGACTGCATCGTGTGGTGCAAATCGCTCAGGCGAGCCCACAGGACGCGCAAAACCCGTTCGACACAGCAAACCTCATCGAACCTGTTTCTGATGCGCCAGAGACGTTTCTGGCGGCGTTGGCGCGGGAAGCTGAAGCCGATGATTGAGTCGCCCCGCCTGTCACGGCGCTTGCAGGCTTCCCACGAAAAGTCAGAGGGCAAGCGCCGCGCCAGGCTACCTTCCTCTTTAGCTGCCGTCGTTGCGTTGGCCACCTGAGTAGTTCAAGGTCGAGCAGGCATCGAGCCTGCTCGACCTTGGCAGTCGGGCCGGGGTAAATTGCTTCGCAATTGAACATAACAACGCCTTCGCGTCCCCCGCCCAGTCGCTGCGCTGCGCTTCGCTTTGTGTGCGGTGGCCGCGAAGTGTTGTTATGTCTTGCGCCCCGGCCCGTCTGCAAGCTCGCACGGCTTCGCCCAGCGAGCTCTAGCGGCCATTCTTGTGGGCACACGCTTCGCGTCAGCCCAGCGTTTAATTTGCGCTTCGCGCGTACCCACGGCAGCACGATCCCCCGCCCACCCCGAGCGCGTCCCATTCGCGCGGCTCCAGCCGCTAGCGCGTCTTCCCGCTCGCGCTCGGTGGGCCACGCTCTCCCGTCCGCCCCAAGGGGCTCCCCGTGCGCTTCGCGCCCCGAACAGTGCGCGCCTGCGGCGCGCACGGAAAGAACGCACGCAAAAGTTTGGCATGCGGTGCAGGCCAGCTGTCGCTGACTTGCACCGCAGCCACCAGCGTCTTGGGTTTGGAGAGGTATCAAGGGTGAAGCGCTTCGCGCCGCAGCAGAGCTGCGCCCTTGACACTCGCCGACATCGCTGTTTCTCCACGCAAAAACCAGCAGCTAAAGCAAAAAATACTTCACGCTTTAGCCGCTCGCGCGGCAGCGCGTTCGTGACGGTGCGCTTCGCGCACGGCCACCCCTGCGGGCTTGCCTACGCGTACACGCGTGAGCGAGAATGTGTGTCTAGAAAAATTTGTCGCCGCCGCAGGAGAAAGCGTCTTCGTCCACAGCCCGCAAGTCTTTGAATCGCCTCAAGAAATCGACTTAACGGTCGAGGACTTCGTGTCGGGACTTGTTCAGTATCTCTTTAACGAGTGTGCGCACACAAAGGGTTGCGGTAGCGATGGCGGATACGACCGCAGCGATACCAAGGGCGGAAAACTCGAAGCAATGGGCCG
>JAYWAQ010000050.1:0-2566 GCA_043782305.1 Burkholderiales bacterium | reverse complement strand
GGGCGACATGCGCGTCTGGCAGGCGCTAAACGTGACTGCGGCCACAGCCAGACTGCCGCTCGACATCCGGGCAGATCGTCATTTCATGTGTTCGCGCGAGGCCTTTGCCAAGTGGGCGGGCACCAGCAAAAGCCTCCGCATGGAGTTCTTCTATCGCAACATGCGGCGTGAACATGGCGTGTTGATGGATGGCGTGGAACCGCTCGGTGGGCAGTGGAATTTCGATAGCGAAAATCGCAAGAGTTTTGGCAAGTCCGGGCCGGGCTTTTTGCCGCAGCCGCCGCGCTTTGCGCATGACAAGATCACACGCGACGTGCTGGCGCTGGTCGCCGGCGAGTTCGCCGATCATCCGGGTTCGCTTGAAAACTTCAACTGGCCGGTGACGCGTAGCGAAGCGCTGATTGCGCTGAAAAGCTTCATCGATGACCGCCTTGACGCTTTCGGCCCGCATCAGGACGCGATGTGGACGGGGATGACGTTTGGCTGGCATTCGCTCTTGTCCACGTCACTTAACCTGAAACTGCTAGACCCGCGCGAAGTGATCGCGGCGGCAGAGGTGGCGCTTCGCGAAAGAAATCTCGATGTGGCAGGCGTCGAAGGCTTTATCCGTCAGATTCTTGGCTGGCGCGAGTTCATACGCGGGGTGTACTTTCTCGACATGCCGACCCTTAAAACCGACAACCATTTCGGTCACAAAAACGCACTGCCAAAGTGGTACTGGACAGGCGATACGGGCATGAATTGTCTGAAGCAAACGGTGACGCAGACGCTGGAATACGGCTACGCGCACCATATTCAGCGCCTGATGATCACCGGCATGTTCGGCATCACGGCGGAAATTGAGCCGCAGCAGTTGTGCGACTGGTATCTCGCGGTTTACGTTGATGCGGTGGAGTGGGTGGAGCTGCCGAACACGGCGGCCATGGCCCTGTTTGCCAACGGCGGACGCTTCACCAGCAAGCCGTAAGTGGCGAGTGGCGCGTATGTGAAGCGCATGAGCAATTACTGCAACGGCTGCCGCTACAAGCCAGAAATCAAGTCCGGACCGGGCGCTTGCCCGATGACCACGTTGTACTGGAATTTTCTGGATGGCCATGAAAAGACGTTTGCCGCCAACCCGCGTACTTCGCTGATGGTGAAAAATTTGACCCGCATGACCGATGACGAGCGCTCCGCAATTCGGGTGGACGCAAGGCAAATGCTCGGCAATCTGGACGCGCTTTGAGGGCAGCATGGCACATCGTCACAAACCCGAAACCCCAACCCGCTCGTATACGAGTAAAATTACCCGCTTCAAACGCTCCGGCATCCTTGCCGCAAGCGCCACCGCAAAAGGCTTTCGCCATGCTCTACGCTGAACTATTCAAAGACCTCGAAACTGTGCGCTGGAGCATGTCCACGGACGTGCCGTGGGATTCGTTCGACGCGAGCAAGCTGACCGAGGAGCAGGCACAGACGATTCGCCTGAACGCGATCACTGAATGGTCGGCGCTGCCCGCCACCGAGATGTTCCTGCGCGATAACCGGAACGACAGCGATTTTTCCGCGTTTATGTCGATCTGGTTTTACGAAGAGCAGAAGCATTCGCTCGTGCTCATGGAATATTTGAAGCGCTTCCGGCCCGATCTCGTGCCGACCGAGGCTGAGTTGCACAACGTGCGGTTTGAGTTCGATGTGGCACCGCAGCTTGAGACGCTGATGATGCATTTTTGCGGCGAAATTCGCCTCAACCACTGGTATCGTCGCGCGGCCGAATGGCACGATGAGCCGCTGATCAAACACATCTACGGCTTGATCGCGAAGGACGAAGCGCGGCATGCGGGCGCTTATCTCAAGTACCTGAAGCAGGCGATTGCTCGCGCTGCGGTCGACAAGGTCAACGAAGTCAAAGCTGGTTTTGCGAAGATCGGTTTCCTGATGGCGGCGAGCGGTCGCGCTGGCAAGCCGATGCATCCGACCAATTTGCACGTCAATCAATCGCTCTTCCCGAACGACACGGTTCAAAGCAAATTGCCCGATCCAGAATGGCTTGAGCGCTGGCTCGATACACAGATCAATTTCGACAAAGAATGGGAAGGCAAGGTCGTGAAAATGATTCTGCACAACCTGTCTTCATTGTTCGGCAAGAGCCTTGAATCGCTGGGCGATTTGAATAAATACCGGAAAACTTTGCTCACTGGGGCTGTATAGCTTTTTGCTGGAAACACGGCTGCATAAGGGTTAACTGCATTTTTTGAGCTAAATCGATTTTTTGCTTTTTCGCCCGCTAGCCCACGAGTAGCCGCGTTTATCGGCAAATGCTGAACTGTCTCGCACAGCTTGCTCGACTGGGTACTCACGCTCCATGACGCCGAATCACGCATAATTCGTCCCGAAGTCGGCTGGGCAGTCGCCGGTCACTTGCAGTCAAATGCGGTGACGGGAGGAAGGTCCGGGCTCCGAAGAGCAGGGTAATGGCTAACGGCCATCCGTCGTGAGGCGAGGACTAGGGCCACAGAGACGAGCGTATTAAGTTACGGTGAAACGCGGCAACCTCTACCCGGAGCAATATCAAATAGGCATGCGC
>JAYWAQ010000049.1:0-7128 GCA_043782305.1 Burkholderiales bacterium | reverse complement strand
CGGCGTGAAATGTGTGCCGCTAAACGAGCTGCCGCGCGTGAAACACGCACCTTCGGGCTACGTGGTGGTGGGCGCTGGGAAGACGGGCATTGATGCGGCGCTCTGGCTGCTCGACAATGGCGTTGCGCCGAAAGATATTTGCTGGATCATGCCGCGAGACGCGTGGCTTCAGGATCGAGCAAACGTGCAGCCGGGTGATGAATTTTTCGCTCAGTCGTACGGAGCTTTTGCCATCCAGATGGAGGCGGTTGCGCAGGCGGAATCAATAGCCGATCTCTTCGTAAAACTGGAGGCTACGGGCCAGTTGTTGCGGCTGGACACCAACATTCAGCCGAGGATGTTCCACGGCGCAGTGGTCTCGCAAGCGGAGTTGACTGAGCTTCGTCAAATCGAAAATATCGTTCGTCTGGGTCGCGTCCAGCGCATTGAAAAAGATTGCATCGTTCTCGCAGAAGGTACGGTCGCCTCAGACCCGGAACGTCTGTATGTGGACTGTTCGGCCAGCGCTGTCGATCGGCGACCGATCGTGCCGATTTTCGCGGGCAACAAAATCACGCCACAGATGGTACGAACGTTTCAGCCGACGTTCAGTGCCGCGTTTATCGCGCACATCGAAGCGGCGTATCAGGGCAATCTGAGCGAGGCGGAAATCAACGAACTCTGCTCAGTGATTCCGATGCCAGATCAGCCCTATCACTGGCTCACGATGCTGGCGGTCGGTATGACGAACCAGCGTCGCTGGTCAAAAAATCCGGAGTTGCGCAACTGGATTGCCCGCTCCCGTCTTGACGCCTTTTCAGCCATGGCCACTCGCGTGACGCCGGAAGAAACCGACAAACTCGCGCTGCTGCAACGCTTCAGCAAAAGCGCAGGGCCCGCTGCAGAAAAATTGCCCCAACTATTGGCTGGAATGAATCAACGCTAGGGAAGCTTTGAAAACTTGCCTCCAGCAGGCGAATGTGAGCTCTCAAGCCGCGAGCCACAGTAGTCCATGCAGCGTCGCCATGCCGATCACCAGCGGAATCAGCATGCCGCCGCGCCACCAGGCGTAGACTCCGGTGATCAGCGCCGCGACGATGTGTGGCCAGCGAAGCTGCACATTGAACTCGCCCGCGTGCAGCAAAATGAGCGGCAATACTAACGCGGCGAATATCGCAGGAACGGCTAGTTGCAACGCACGCTCAAAGCGCGGCGGCAATTTTCTGCCTGCGAGCAAACCGATGAACGAATAGCGAATCGCAAACGTTCCGATCGCGAGACCGACAATCGCGAGCCAGCCGTCTACCGTTCCGAAACTGCCCCAGTTCACTGTACCGTTCCGGCGCGTGCGGCGCGCTTCGCGAGCATCGTGTCCACCATCATGCCGACGCAGGTGCCGAACACACAGGCCACGATGAGCCCCGTTTTGAGCGGCATCGCATAGAGCAACACGCCGGCCACACCTCCCGCAATCGCCGCGAGAATTTGCCCACGTGACTTGAGCAGCGGCACTACCATCGCAACAAACGACAGCGGAATCGTGAAATCCAGCTGCCAGCTGGTCGGCAATTTAGCCCCCGCAAACGCGCCAATCGCGTTCATCAGAACCCACCACGGCCAGAGCGTAAACGCGCATCCGAGATAGAAAGCCAGGGGATGATCCGAATATTCGCCACGCTGATGCCGCGTTTCATTTGAGATGAATGTCTGATCGACTAGAAACGCAGCCCAGAGCACACGCTCCTTGCGCGTAGCACCGGCAATGCGTTGCGAGATCGCGGCGCTGTAAACCGCCATTCGCAAGTTCACCACCAACCCCGAAAGGACAGCGATCACCAGCGGCGCGCCGCCCGACAAAAACTGCGTGAGCACGGCCTGCGACGAGCCCGCGAACGCGAACGCCGAGAGCGCGACCGCACCCCATTCGCCAAGCCCCGCCTGCACACCCGCGACGCCACAGACAAGACCGAAGGGCACGTACGACGGAATCAGCGTCAGGCATTCGATGACGCCGGCGCGAAATGCGACACGCGATGCAGCGTGATTCGCTTCGCTCGTATCGGTCGTCATTCGCGGACGTAGTGAACCCAGGACAAATTCACTTCCGGGCCATTCGGTTGTAACGACGCTGCGTGTCGTTCGCGGGAGACTTCGTGAAAGTGTGCGCGATTCCATGCCGGGAACGAGGCGTCACCATCGACACTGGCTTCAATTTCGGTCAAATACAGATCATCCGCCAGCGGCAGCGCATCGCGGTACATCGCATAACCACCAATCACAAACACCGGCGTCTCGGCATGCGCGGGCAGTTCCAAAGCTTGCGCCAGCGAGCGTGCGACGTGCACACCATCAGGCACGACTAATCGTTGAGACGAAACCACCACATGTTCACGATTTGGCAGGGGCTTCGGGAATGCTTCCCAGGTGCGTCGCCCCATGATGATGCGTTTGCCCGAAGTCAACGCTTTGAAATATTTGAGATCGGCTGAGAGGTGCCACGGCATCGCTCCGTCGCGCCCAATGACGCCGTTGGCAGCCACAGCAGCGATCAAGGCCAGCCGGGGTGGATTGGAAATACTCATGACGAGATTGTATTGAGGGCACTCCGTGGCGCGACCCGTTATGCTTTATCCATCCGACTTTCCTCGAAATTCCATGCTCGCCACCACCGACCTTTGCGACGCGCACGAGCACAAGCTCGCCGACGGAACGTTGCGTGTGCTCGCAGCAAACTTTCGACGCTACGGCAAACACGTCGTCTTCAGCGGCCCAGTCAGGACGCTGAAGGTATTCGAAGACAACTCCCTCGTGCGCAGTGCGGTTGAGAGCGCGGGTAACGGACAGGTGCTCGTTGTTGACGGCGGGGCCTCGCTGCGCTGCGCGCTGCTTGGAGGCAATCTCGGCAAATTGGCTGAGCAGAACGGCTGGGCTGGCGTCGTGCTCAATGCACCGATTCGTGATGCTGATGAGATTGATGCTTGCGCGATTGGTGTGCGAGCGCTCGGCACGTGCCCCGTGAAAAGCCGGAAAACCGGTGCCGGCACCGTCGAAGTGCCATTGGCATTTGGTGGCGTGACGATCCAGCAGGGCGACTGGTGTTACGCCGACCGCGACGGTGTTTTATTTTCCAATCTGGAGCTTCTATGATTCCGAAACCGCATCGACGATCAAACGTCGCCTTTCCCGTCGACGGTGTGCTCAAGCACATGGCAGTGCACGAATGGGGCGACGAAAAGAATCCACGTGTCGTCGTGTGCGCACATGGGCTGTCGCGTAACGGGCGAGACTTTGATGTGCTGGCTGATGCCTTGGTTGGCGACTATCGTGTGCTCTGCCCCGACGTGCCGGGTCGCGGCGAGAGCGACTGGTTTGCCAGTGCCGAGCATTACACAATTCCGCACTACGTTCAGGCGATGAATGCGATGCTGACCGAGTTCGGCGTGCAGACATACGACTGGGTGGGTACCTCGATGGGGGGGCTGATTGGCATGGTGATGGCCGCCTCTCCGGCGTCGAAAATGCGCCGCTTCGTGATCAACGATATCGGCCCCGTGATTGAGCGTGCGTCGCTGGATCGTATCGCTTCGTATGTCGGAAAGACGCCGTTGTTCCCGACTTATATGGCGTTGTTCGAAGCGATACAGCCGATCAACGCGCCGTTCGGGCCGCTGACCGATGAACAGAAGCATCACATGGTGAAAACCTCCGTTCAGGAGCGGCCGGACGGCCAATGGGAGTTCAAGACCGATCCAAAAATTGGCGATGCGTTCCGAGCCGGTCTCACGCAAACTGCGGCTGACATGTGGCCGTTGTGGGGCGCAATCAAACAGCCGATGCTGATTCTTCGCGGTGTGAACTCCGATCTGCTGAGTGCGGCAACGCTCGAGAAGATGGTGGCAACGCATCCCGGTGCGCGGGCGATCACGATTGCAGATACTGGGCACGCGCCGATGATCATGGACGAACCCACGATCAACGCCGTCAAGCAATTTTTACTGCAATAAAGCATGAGTACGATTTCTCTATCGCCCGCTGATTTCACGCCTGATGAAATGTATCTGGTGCTGCGCGACGCGATCATTCCGCGCCCCATTGCCTGGGTCTCGAGTATCGACGCCAATGGTTTGACGAATCTCGCGCCGTATTCCTTTTTCAACGTGTGCTCGGCGACGCCGCCCATCCTCGGATTTAGCTGTGGGCCGCGCGGCGAAGACCGCACCAACGAGCGCTACGAACTCAAGGACACGTGGGCCAATATTCGCGAGACGAAAGAATTCGTGATCAACATCGTGCCAGAATTTTTGGCCGAACCGATGGTCCGTTCGAGCGATCCGCTGCCGCATGGCGAGAGCGAATTTGCGCATGCCGGGCTGACGCCGATTGCGTCAGTGCGGGTGAAACCACCACGCGTCGCCGGCGTGCCCATCGCGTACGAGTGTGTGTTGCGCGAAGGCATTGCACTCGGGCGCAGCACCTGGGTCATGGGAGAGGTCGTGCAGGTGCACATTGACGAGCGGGTGTACGTCGGTGAGAAGCGCGGCCTCAATCACCGCATTGATGTGCTCAAACATCTTGAGATGCGGCCTTACGCACGGCTTGGCAGTAATTTTTATGCGCGGCTGCGTGACATAGAGACGCTGGAACGGCGCGATGGCGGGCAACTCGGCGGTTCATAGGCGTGAAGCTTCCATGCGCCTTTGTCGCGGTGTCGTTCGCGTGTCTGACCGGAGGCGCGATGGCCGTTGATATTGATGCCTTGTGGGATTACGATCAGCCCGGCGTGAGCGAGTTGCGCTTTCGAGAAGCACTCAAGACTGAGTCTGGCGATGACGCCGTGGAGGTTGAAACGCAGATCGCGCGGACGCTGAGCTTGCGCCGCGAGTTCAACAAAGCGCACACGCTACTCGACACGATCGAGAAACGTCTCACCGAGAAAACGCGACCCATCGTGCGCGTGCGCTATCTGCTTGAACGGGGCAGAACATGGCGTTCGGCGGGCGATCCCGTGAAGGCGCGCCCGTTATTTTTTGACGCATGGCAGCTCGCGGATCGCGAGAAGATCACGCTGTTGGCGATTGACGCCGCGCACATGCTGGGCATCGTCGATCCGCCTGAGCAAGCGATGCGCTGGAGCGAACGCGCGATGGCGCTCGCGATGTCCACCAACGTGCCGCGCGCACTGCGCTGGCGCGGTTCGCTTGCGAACAACATGGGCCACACCGAGCGCGAACGTGGCAATCTGGACGCCGCGATCAAATACTTTCGGGCGTCGCTGACCGCGTTCCAGTTGACGCGAAGCGATTCGCAAATTCGCGTGGCGCAATGGCAGGTGGCGAATGTTCTGCGATTGCAGAAAAAGTACGACGAAGCGCTGGCGATGCAGCTGCGACTTGAGAAGGACATGACCGAGGCGAACGCGCCAGATGGTTATGTCTACGAGGAAATCGCCGAGATTTTTCTCGCTCAGAACCAGTCAGCGCTCGCCAAACCCTACTTCGCGAAAGCAGCGAGTGTGCTCGGAGCAGACTCGTGGTTTGTTGAAAGCGAGAAGGCGCGACTGACGCGACTTCAGGAATTGGCCAAGTAGGCCACCGTCAAGTTTTCTATATAGCTTTTCAACGAAATCGCCTTTGCATTGGGGCTAGATCGAATAAAGACCCCTTGTCGACTATTAACGAATTGGGTCACCAGCCCATTTGCGGCGGGGCTTGTATCGAAAAGCCGTTAGTGAAGATGTCTACGCAGCGGTCAGCAACGCATCCCCATAACGCGCCAAATGCCAGTCGCTATCGCCGAACGTCACGCTGATCATCGTCAGTCTTTTGAAGTAGTGCGACGTGTTGAGTTCGTGCGTAACGCCAATGCCGCCATGCAGCTGCACCGCGTTTTGACCGACAAACCGGCAAGCCTGACTCACCAAAGTTTTGGCAGCCGAGATTGCCTTGGCACGTGACGCAGGATCGGGATTGTCCACCGACACTGCGGCTTCCAGCGCCATCGAACGCGACATTTCGACATGCATCAACATGTCAACGGCGCGGTGTTGCAACGCCTGATTGGTGCCCAGTGCGCGGCCAAACTGTTTGCGCGTTTTCAGGTATTCGATGGTGATTTTTTGCAGCTCGGTCATCGCACCGACGGCCTCAGCGCAGAGCGCAGCGCAGGCCACGTCAAGCGCGTAATCAATGGCAGCTTGCGCCTTTCCACGCGCACCCAGTAGTGCATCAGCGCCGACCATCACGTTCGCAAATTGAATATCCGCCCCGCGCTGCGCATCCTGCATTGGGTAGGCATGACGCGTGACGCCTGCTGCGGTAGCGGGCACGAGGAACAGCGAAGCTTCGCTGTCACCTGGCACCTGCGCCGACACGATTAGCACGTCCGCGCAGTCGCCACCGAGCACCGAAATCTTCTTGCCGCTCAATTCATAGCCATCGCCCTTCGGCGTTGCGACCAGCGCGACCGATGCTCGCTCATAGCGCTGCCCCGGCTCGGTATGCGCGAACGCATAAAGCGCTTCGCCACTGGCAAGGCCCTCGCTCAGGCTCGTACGCTGCGCTTCAGTCCCCGCCGCCTTGATGAGCGCTGCAGGAAGCACCACGCAGCCCAGATATGGCTCCAGTACGAGACCTTTGCCAATCTGCTCCATCACCACCATTGTGTCGACGCCACCACCGCCCAGACCACCATCGGCCTCGGCGACAGGCAGCGCCATCAGGCCGATTTCGGCCAGCTGATTCCAGTGCGCGCGCGACCAGCCCTCGGCGGATCGGATGACTTTCCAGCGATCATCAAACGTGTAATCACGTTCGAGAAATTTGCCGATGGAATCCTTGAGTGCGGTTTGTTCTTCAGTCAGAGAGAAATTCATGATTTACAGCCCCAGAACCAGTTGCGTAATGATGTTGCGCTGAATTTCATTCGAGCCACCATAGATGGACGTCTTCCTGAAATTGAAGTAGTGGCCCGTGGCGTAGCGGAACGCTTCGTCGGAGAGCCAGGCAACGTCCGCCGCGCCATTGTCGCCTTCGCGAACGTACGGCAATGCGGCGGGGCCTGCTGCCATCATCGTGAGCTCAGTCAACACCTGCTGAATCTCGGAGCCCTTAATTTTCAGGAGCGAGGCTTCCGGTCCCGGCTGCCGCTTTT
>JAYWAQ010000048.1:0-2573 GCA_043782305.1 Burkholderiales bacterium | reverse complement strand
GGCACCTGAGTTGAAAGAAAGGGTGTCTGTTTTCGTTTGGGGAATATTGTTTGCAGCGCTTTGAATTACTTGCGTTCGAGTCACCACATAACGGGTGTTGGCCGTTACTCGAGTCGTTGTCGGTCCAGTCTCCTCGAATATCAGATTCACTCTGCCTTCGAGATTCATTCGGCGGTCGAGATGAAAAAGTCCAACACTTGGATTCATGACCTCGTAAGACTGCTGGGCCTTTGCACCGGCGAAATCGTAGGTTCGTTCGCCCCGAGCATTCTTAACGTAGGACGTGATTCTTCCACAGTCAATGTAGCGCTCAGGGTCGCCCGTGTAGCTGATGTTCATTAGGCCGGACGACTTGTCGAGATTGTTGATGACAAAGAACTGCTTACCAAGTTCTGGAACGCTCGCGTTCCACACGGCCTCACGAGGACGGTCAACATTCTTGACGTTTGACGACGGTGCAACCTGCGTGGTTGGGCGGGTGTAGTCGAGTTTTCCAGCACAGGCGGCGACACACAGCGATAGTGTTGCGACGAGCAGATAGCGCATGAAATTGCTCCTTTGTAGAAACAGTGATGGCAATGGGTGGTGACGCATAACAGTTATTCACCAGACCCGTCGGTCTGGGTTATTAAAATTCGAGAAACCTGTTTTTTCATCGCAACTGATTGATTCATTGTAATTATCGTCTGCAGTGGGTCCGCATATGTAATGATAATACAGACCAAGCTTATTCGTGTACCTTAGCAAATTTAACTCTCAATCAGGAGCGACACTTATGGGGTCAGTTTAACCAAACACCTCAATCCAACACCATTTCCTCCCCGCCTCGGCTGATGTATCAGGTTCATGAAGTCTGCCGCCGTCGGCACCTCAGCTCACGCACAGAAGAAGCCTATCGGTATTGGATACGGCAATTTATTTTCTTTCACGGCAAACGTCATCCGCGGGAACTGCGCGAGACGGCCGTGACGCAGTTCGTTAACTATCTGGCGGTTCAGCGCAAAGTGTCAGCGTCAACTCAAACGCAGGCGCTCAATGCAATCGTGTTTCTCTATCGAGATGTGCTGGCTGTTCCGCTCGGCGAAATGGGCGGACTTCATCGTGTGCAACAGCGCAAGCGTATTCCTGTAGTGATGACGGCAAATGAGGTGTCTGCCGTGCTGGCGCAGATGTCCGGGGCTACCGCATTGATGGCGCAGTTAATGTTTGGTTCGGGCCCGCGCGTTGAGGAATGTTGCACTCTACGAGTCAAAGATGTTGACTTTGCCTCCTCTACAATTAACGTTCGTGACGGCAAGGGCGGAAAAGACCGGGCAACTGTGCTTCCCAGCCGATTACAAGCAGGGTTGCAAGTGCACCTATTGCAGGTTGCAAAATTACATACCGATGACCGAGCACGTGGCGCTGGCCTTGCACCGCTTCCCGGTGCGCTTGAACGCAAATATCCAAAGGCCTCTGAATCTCTCGCGTGGCAGTTCGTGTTTCCGTCTTCGCTATGTCGACCTTGGGGACAAAGCGGGCGCCTTGCCCGTTGGCACATTTCGCCTACCACAATCCAGCGCGCGTTTCGTCAGGCGGTGGTGAAGGCTGGGATCTTGAAACACGCAACGGTTCATACGCTAAGGCATTCGTTCGCAACTCAATTGCTCGCGTCGGGGACCGATATTCGCACAATTCAACTCTTGCTCGGACACCGTAATCTGCAAACGACCATGATCTACACTCACGTGTTAGAGGTAACACGGCATGTCACCAGCCCGCTGGATCGACTGTAACCTTCTTTCAATTGTGACGCCCGGTGGCGCCACGTACCACCACCGGGTATGTCTGCTTTCCACAAGTCGCGACAGGCCGCTTTGGGTCGACCTCGACCGGTCGCGTTATAAAAAAACCGGTGATCAAGAACACCTGATAAAGTGATCAAGTCGCCGGAATAGCTGATAACGCGTACCGGAATACGCACCATGATACTGTTGCGTAACAAACACCTAGTTTTCGTCCTCGGCACCAAAGGCTAAGTCGCGCAATTTGCTCATGCGCGCGGCGGTAAACCCATTTACCTGATGCGTCACGGCGAGGTCAGTTATCATCGGCCCGATGGCCAAACGGTATTCAAGCGAAGTATGTCTGACCGATGGGGGAATAGTCCAGGCCGAAGCGATGGCCGCGACATTGCAAGAGATCGATATCGATTGCGCGGCACATACGGCGGTTCATTCGTGCCCTGAATGTCCCTCCTTACAATTTGCCCAAAGTCGGTCGCTATCTCACCGTGACCGAACAGATCGTGAGTACGCGGAAGAAAATTTAGAGTTTCGGTTCCGTCGGTCAAACAACATCTGCCGCGCATGACGGGCGGGGCTCGCCTTACAGTCAATCGAGCCAGGAGCCTTACCCAGCTTACCTCTCAGCGGTGCATTGCCTGCGAGGCAAGCTGGATATGGCTCTCAGAGCATCAATTAAAATTGATAGTTATCGGCCGTATTTCGCGCGGGCTTCCGCCATGCAGGTATTGCGATAGGTGCCTGCGAGTTCTCCGCATTGGGCCACGGCGGATTTCCATTCGGCTTCCT
>JAYWAQ010000047.1:0-2579 GCA_043782305.1 Burkholderiales bacterium | reverse complement strand
GGACAAGTTCGGCATTCAATGGATGTTCAATTGCGAGAGCAAGACCTGAAGCGAACCGACGTCAAGCAGGACAAGTCGCTATGCTTTCGGTCTAACCGTTTATGCATCGACTCTCTTGCGCGAATCCACCTTCGTCACACTACAGCACTGGCTCCCCAAGCTCGCACTGACCCGTTTCGCTGGTCTCGTTGCGGGCTGGCACGGCGGCGCGATCACGCACTGGATCATTCGCCGCTTCGTCGCGAAATATGGCGTGAATATGGCGGAGGCCCTGGAGCCGCGCATTGAAACTTACGCCACGTTCAACGAATTTTTCACGCGACCCTTGCGTAGTGATGCGCGGCCCTTGCCATCGGGCGATGAATCTTCGTGGCTGTGCCCCGTTGATGGCGCGATCAGCCAGTTTGGCGCGATAGAGCGTGATCAGATTTTTCAGGCGAAAGGACATCGGTACAGCACGCAGGCGCTGGTCGGTGGCGACGCCACGCTCGCCGCTCAGTTTGAGAACGGCACCTTCGCCACGCTGTACTTAAGTCCACGCGACTATCACCGCATTCACATGCCGTGTGACGGCACCCTCACACGCATGATCTATGTGCCCGGCGCGCTGTATTCGGTCAACCCCGCAACCGCGCGCGGCATTCCCGGTTTGTTCGCGATCAACGAACGCGTGGTCTGCGTGTTCGATAGTGCGCATGGACCGTTCGCACTGACGCTCGTTGGGGCGACGATTGTCGGCAGCATGGCGACCGTCTGGCACGGTGTTGTCAACCCGCCACGAACCGGAAATGTGCGTGAATGGCACTACGGAAATTTGCCCGGCGACGAAAAACCCGTGGCGCTCAAATGTGGCGACGAAATGGGCCGCTTCTTGCTCGGTTCGACCGTAGTGATGCTGTGGCCGAAAGATGTTCTGCAATTCAATCCGCTTTGGACGCCGACCCAATCAATTCAACTCAATGAGTTGATGGCAACGCGCGTGGCTTAAGGCGGCCAGAGCGCGCTGACGGCGTGGCCACTGCGATCAAGCGGGTCAAAGCTCAGGCGAGTCAAGGATTGTGAGACTGGCTCAGCTCAGCGCAATCGCATCCACGCGATCCAGCCGCACAATGATTTTGGCGAATTGCTGGCTGCGCAGCTCGACGGTATTTGCATCGATGCGTTTCACGAAGACGCCGACGACGACCTGGCCGCCCACATAAACGGAGAGACCCTTCTTTTGCGTCAGGCTCAGGTTGAATAATTCTTCGTACGCCGCTGCGGCGGGCGCGCTCATGGGCGCTGGCGTTTGTGCGACGGCGCTTGTCGCACCCGTAATCGCGCCTGCGCCGAATGCGGCCGCTATTGCCAGATGGGTGAATGATGGGGTCATGACGAATCCTTGTGGAGTAGGGGAGGCCGCAGCCGATACCGAATTTATAGTTCCGTACTCCCTACAATTTGCCTACAAGTCAACCGTACTCCTCGTACGTTTTAAGTATGTCTTGGAAGCACGCCTCATCTCCACCGGCATCGTCGCCCTCGCTGAAATTGGCGACAAGACGCAACTCCTCGCTTTCATCCTCGCCGCAAAGTTCCGCAAGCCCTGGCCCATCATTCTGGGCATTCTGGTCGCAACGATTGTCAATCATGCAGGTGCGGGCGCGCTCGGCGCATGGATCATGTCGGTCGCCGGGCCGGATGTAATGCGCTGGGTGCTGGGGCTCGGTTTCATCGCCATGGCTGGGTGGACGCTGATCCCGGACAAATTCGACGAGGATGATGCAAAGACGGCCAATCGCTCGCATTACGGCGTATTTGGCACCACAGTGGTCGCGTTCTTTCTCGCCGAAATGGGCGACAAAACCCAGATCGCCACCATCGCGCTCGCCGCGCAATTCAATTCGTTTCTCGCCGTCGTCGCTGGCACCACGTTTGGCATGATGCTGGCGAACGTGCCCGCCGTACTGCTCGGTGATCGCATCGCCAATCGCATTCCCGTGCGCGTGGTGCATGCCATCGCAGCGCTGATTTTTCTCGCTTTGGGCATTGCGACGCTGCTCGGAGCGGGTGCGAAATTTGGTTTTTGAACAATCAAACTGATGCACGACAGGAAACAAGGCTCTACGGTCGCTGCGGCTACCAGCGGTAGAAAGCCGTCATTGCCGAACACGCGCTCAGAGCGTACAACTTCACTAGTGAGCGGGCGTACAAAGGACGTCCGCTGACGATGCGCAGAAGTTGGCTAATCAGTGCAAGAGCGCGGGACGAGTGGCCGTTGAGCATCCGATTCTGCATATCAAGCGGGTGTGGGGTTACGCCCAGACCCGCTACCGAGGACTCGTCAGGAAGACCAACCGACGGTATTAATGCGCGCTGTTCAACATTCGTCATCACGGAGCGCCAACGACGGGATAGATATGTCCGTAGCGCATGAAAACCGCGCCGTTTGGCACACAAACCCCGCAAACGGGTTGATTAAGCCCGCAAAAAAGCGCCGATTCGCGTCGACTTATTGCGCACTATCCAGCGGTTCACTGGCTACTGATTGTCTGCAGTACTTGTCAGCGTTGCGCTTCGTGCCTCATGCTAGATCTTTG
>JAYWAQ010000046.1:0-2579 GCA_043782305.1 Burkholderiales bacterium | reverse complement strand
GACGCGCGCGATGGTGGCGTCCAGCACGGCTGCGTCGTAGTTATTTTCGGTGATGAGTTCGGCTTTCAGCACGGCCCATTCGGCGCGATCTTTGTAATCCTGTGCGACGACAAAGTTCGAAGCGATTGCGAACAGCAGTGCGATGAAAGCGGGCGGGGAAGTGAGGCGTCGGGACATGCCAGAGATAATAGCGGCATGGCCTATTCACTTTTCCGTCCGATACTTTTTGCGCTCGATCCCGAGCGCGCTCATCACGCCGCGTTTGCCGCGCTCGATGCGCAGGCTGCGCTGGGCCTGGCGCGCATTTGGGCGGGCGCATTGCCGGCGCCGAAGTCGATCCGCGTGATGGGTCTCGATTTTCCAAATCCGATTGGTCTGGCAGCCGGGCTCGACAAAGACGCGAAACATTTGCGTGGACTGGCGCAGTTGGGTTTTGGTTTCATTGAGGTCGGTACGCTCACGCCGAAGCCGCAGCCGGGCAATCCCGCACCGCGCATGTTCAGGCTACCGGAGCATGAGGCCCTGATCAATCGGCTGGGCTTCAATAACGGTGGTGTCGAAGCTGCGGTCAAGCGACTGCAATGCCGCGACACACGGGTTCCTGTGGGCGTGAACATTGGCAAGAACGCGGCGACGCCCATTGAACGAGCGGTAGATGACTATTTAATCGCGCTCCGGGCCGTCTACGATACGGCAGACTACGTGACGATCAATATCTCGTCACCGAACACCAAAAATCTGCGTGATTTGCAGGCTCCGGACTCTGTCGCAGCGCTGGTCGCGTCGATTGTGCGCGAAGGCAATTCGCTTGCAAAAAAGTACAGTAAACGCAAACCCATCGCCGTGAAAATTGCGCCGGACATTGATGACGCAATCATCGCGGAGGTCGTGTCAGCCATCATTGATGCTGGTGCTGATGCAATCATTTCCAGCAACACGACGATTAGTCGGGAGGGCGTTTCGAATCATCCAGCGGCAAAAGAAGCAGGCGGTTTGAGCGGAAAGCCGTTGACGGCCAGAGCCGATGCCGTGTTGACCAAAGTCGTTAGCGCGAGCGCGGGGCGCGTCCCCGTGATCGGTGTTGGCGGCATCATGTCGGTCGCCGACGCGCAAAGGAAGCTCGACCTTGGCGCGAGTCTCGTGCAGATTTACACGGGAATGCTTTATCGCGGGCCGGGATTTGTAGGGGAATTGGTGCGCGGCGTTAAGTCGGGTTGATTCAGGTTGATCCGCGAGCCGCCAGTGCTCGTTGCAAAGCTTTACGTGCCCCCTGTGCTTTACCTTTGCTGGTTCCAGTAAACGTGAGCATGACTTCGCCATCGCTAGCAGCGGTCAAGCGCTGCGCCACTTCGGGATAGTCTGACTTGACTTTGCGACGTGCTTCAACGGCGTGAGTTGATTCAGGCAGCGTCCAGTGAATGCGCTCGGTGGCCAACGCGTAGCCGTTGGCAGTAAGTCTCACTGCGCCCCACCAACGCTCGAACGCAGCATGCGCCCTTATGGGATGGCCCGGAAAAAACGCAACATTTGCGCACGTCCTAAATCCGTCAATCTCCGTCTCGGGATGTCGCGAAAGGCCAACCTGCTCGCGACCCAATTGCAACGCATTGATCGTTACCCGCACACAGTCGTCAACGCCATTGCCAAGCCCTCCAAAGCAGGCGACCGCTAGTGGCCGCTGCCATGCCTCGTGCAAAGCGCTCGCCAGTTGCACCCGATCCGCCGGAATGATCCATGCCCAGGCTAACGACTGATTTGCTTTGCCGACTACGGAGGCCGCAAACGCAACATGCCGATCTGCGCCAGTGGCGAGCGCGTAGTCGCCGACCACAATGAGACCTAACGAACCCATACCGAGCCTGAAGAACGGCTGCGGCTTAGGCGGTCGAGGCCTGGAACATGCCTGCGAGCGCACGATCAACAATGGGTTCGGACTCAATCATGCGTGCCTTGTCAGTACGGAACCATTCGGCAAGCTCGTCCGGCGACAGCGAGGCGGCTTTGCGGCCCAATCGCGTCGTAAAGAGATAAGTCGTGCCTTGCGGGCTGATCCAGGCGAGCTTGGCGTAGGTCAGCGCGCCTTTCTCATCGCTCATCTCGATCCACTGATTGCGCTCAATGTTCTTGACCAGTTCGCGGAACGGATCGAAGTCAGTGTCGTTACTCGCCTCAGGCAGCACAACCGGATCTTCATATTCCGGCGTTGCACCTCGCAACAAACCCGAATGCACCTCAAACAGTTTGTCGAAAAACGGCGCAATCGTCTCATCCGAGAGCGACTTCAATCCTTCGCGCAGACGACGTACCAGCGAGGGCACACGCTGACTCAACTGCGCCCGTTCGGTCGGCTGGTCTTTCGGTGAAACGCTCCAGATCAGCTCGTCCAGCGCATCCACCGCCTTGGAGAATTCGGGGCTGTCTTTTCCGCGCTCGAGCAGCGCGTCCTGCAAATGCGGTTGCCACGCGACTTCGATAAATTCCTTGACCTGCTCGGGCAGCGCATGCGCGCCGATGCGGGCATCGACCGTGTCCTTGGCCCCTTTGACCGCAGCGATGTGGCGGTCTGCTTCTTCTGCCTC
>JAYWAQ010000045.1:0-2581 GCA_043782305.1 Burkholderiales bacterium | reverse complement strand
CCACAAGTCCGGCTGGAATTTGAGTTGAAGCGCAAGTCGTCAGCTTCCGTCTGAAAGAACCATTTTGTATGGGCTTCAGGGCATATTTATTGAACATCGACTTTATCGACAAATAAGCTCTAGCCCGAGTGAAATAGCCACTTAGCAGAAAAGCTGTTAGCCACTCCGCCGACACCGAGACGCTACCGAACGAGCCCGACCGCGCGCATTGCTTCCTCCAGACGCTTGTGCTCGTCATCGACAAATTTGCCGAATTCGTCACCGGTCAATAGCGCCGGAAACCAGTCGTTTTTGGCGAGCGTTTCAGTCCAGGATTTTTGCTTCGTTGCCGCGACGACCGCGTCGATCAACGTCGTGCGCTGCCTCGCCGACAGGCCCGGTGCGCCGTAGACGCCGCGCCAGTTGCCCACTTCCAGCGGAATGCCCAATTCTTTAAGCGTGGGTACGGTCTCGCCCGGAAGTCGGGTGGCTGACGTGACGGCTAGAGCGCGTACCTCGCCAGACCTCACGTATTGCGCCATCTCATTCCAGCCCGACGTGCCGATGGTGACGTGACCGCCAAGAATTGCAGCTGACGCCTCACCGCCGCCCTGAAACGGCACGTAGTTGATCTTCGCCGGGTCAACGCCCGACAACTTGGCGAGTTGGGCAATGGAAATATGGTCCACCGAGCCGCGCGAGCCACCGCCCCACTTCACCGAGCCAGCGTCCTTTTTGAGCAAATCAACGACATCTTTCATTGTCCTGATCGGCGAACTGGCGGGCACCACGAACACGTTGTACTCGTAGAAGAGGCGGGCGATGGGCGTCACCTGCGCGAGCGTGGCGGGCGGCTTGCTTTGCACGATGGCACCAACCATGACCGCACCGGTCACGATCATCGCGCTGGCGTCGCCCTTCGCCGCGCTGACGAATTGAGCGAGGCCAATCGTGCCGCCTGCGCCGCCCTTATTTTCGAAATGGAGGCTTTTTGCCACGCCTGCATCAACCATCGCTTTGCCCAGTCCGCGCGCGGTCTGGTCATAGCCGCCGCCGGGGTTCGCGCCGATCATGAATTTCACTTGATCCAGGGCGTCGGAGGGGCCGGAGATCGTGACCGTGGCGGCCAATGTGATGAGAACGATCAGCGCATGGCGTAACATCAATTTCACGAGTGATCGTCCTTAAGAGCGTAAGCCGTGGATGGTAGGAGGTCGGCCTGACGTTGAGCTGTCGATAGGTGACTGCCGACAGGCGGATCGCCGACAAGCGTGTCGAAGGGCCGTTGATAAAAATCGTGATGAATGATATGGGTACGACACTGCAAGTGGATAAACCCCGTTTACTGGTTGTTGAAGACGATCCGGCGCTGGCTCAGGCGCTCGCGTTGGCGTTATCGCGACGCGGCTTCAATGTGGCGCAGGCGACCAACGGACGCACCGCGCTGCAACGCGCCACCACCGAATCGTTCGAGATTATCGTGCTCGATCTGACGCTCCCGGAGATGGACGGATTTGAAGTGTTAAGCGAGATTCGCGCGAAAGGTTTCAGCACGCCGATCATTGTGCTCACGGCGCGCGGCACAGTGGGGGATCGCGTGCATGGATTGCGGCTCGGCGCGGACGATTACCTTTCAAAACCGTTTGATCTCGACGAGCTCGAGGCTCGGCTGCATGCGCTGTTGCGCCGAAGCAAAACGGGCAGTGTCAGTCGAAAAGATTTCGGTGCGCTGCGGATCGATGAGGCCGCGTCCGTTTGCTACGCGAATGGCGAAGCGCTTGAATTGTCAGCGCGTGAATACGCGATGCTGGCTACATTGATCGAGAAGCCCGCGCATGCTGTTACGCGTGACCGCCTGTGGGAGCGCGTGTTCGGCGATGGTCGCGAAGCGCAGCCGGATGCGATTGAGGTGGTGGCGTATCGGTTGCGAAAAAAGATCGCGGGGCTCGGCATTGAGTTGGTAGCGCTGCGCGGTGTTGGCTATTTGATTCGCGAGAAGCGCGTCGAATAACTTGGAACAGCCGCCGATCTCCATCCGGCGCAGGCTTACGCTGTGGATTCTGGCTGCGCTGGTGACTTTTTTGGTGATTGACACCACGGTCATTTATCAAAATACGTTGCATTCGATCAATGTCGCGTACGACCGCACTTTGCTCGCTTCCGCCCGCGCGATTGGCGACACCATTCGCTTTGAAGACGGCAAGCTGACGTCGTCGCTACCTTATGCCACATTGGAAGTGTTCGAGGCGGTGACGCGCGGTCGCATCGTCTATCGCGTCAATGATTTTGAAGGTGCATTTCTCACTGGTTATCCGGAGCTACCGCCACACGATGGTGTGTTTCCGAAACGCACGCCCTACGCGGCGCTCGCGGCATTTTATGAAGATAAATTTGAGAATGAATCGGTGCGCGTCACCGCGTTGTTGCAGCCCGTCTACGTGGGGCCGGGATACCGGATGGTCACTGTGCAGGTGGCAGAAACACTGGAGTTACGCCGCGCGCTGGCGCAACAGGCCTTGATCTCGACGCTGGATCGGCAAGTGATATTTTTGATGGTGTTGTCGACACTCATCTGGTGGTTGATTGCGCGCGGCATGCGGCC
>JAYWAQ010000044.1:0-2582 GCA_043782305.1 Burkholderiales bacterium | reverse complement strand
ACGGTGGCGTGGGCACCTGGTTGTACAAGCGCGCCGATGTGGTCAATCGTCCCGATTGGCTCTCGACTGCCGTGCGGCGCAGCGTCTGGCCGGTGGTGGTTTTGGTGGTGATGTTCGTCGCGCTGGCAATGACGATGCGCCATGTTGCGCCTGGCGCGACGACGCTCGGGCTGGCTTGGCATGTTGTGCTGACGAAGTGACGTTCGGGACTACGGTGGCGAACGTTTGCGCTTGCCCCTACGCGCGGCATCCCGTGATACAGCTTTCCGCTAAAAACCCCACTGAATTGGGGCTATCAGGTGATAAATGCATTTTGCGACTTTGGCCAATTTTGGGTTTTAGCCCATATGAAGTAGTCGTTTCAGCGAAAAGCTGTTACTGAATCATCCCCGCTGCAGCTGTGGCGTTCGTACCCGGATCAACGAGCACGAATGCGCCTCGTGCGGCGCTTTCGGCGAACGCAGCGAGCGGCAACGCCTGCGCAAATTCAATCTCGGCGCATACCAGATCGTTGGCTTTGACCTCGGCACCTGCCCCGTCGCCCGGTTGCCATTCGGCACTCGTCAGATCGAGACGCGAAGAGATGGCGCTGACGCGTGCAGGCAGCCAGCGCGCGCCGTGGCGCACGACGTAGCGGCGGCCTAGCGTGAGCGGTGCGTTGTCGAGCCAGGCGAGGGTGGCGGTGATTCGTTGCGTCAGTGGGGTGTCGCTTGCGCTCCCGGCCATGATCCAGTCGCCGCGTGCTACGTCTACCTGACGATCAAAGCGGATGGCGACGGCTTCGCCCGGCTCTGCGGTTTGCGTGTCGCCGCGCCCGGTGCGTAGCGCGGCGACAACGGCGGTTGCACCGCTCGGGAATACCGAGATCGCGTCGCCGACATGTATGGCGGCCTCAGCAACATCGCCGGTGACCCAGCGCTGATGATCGTCGGAAACGTCGCGCGTGACCCACTGGACGGCGACATGTGCCCTGGCTGTTGCCGATGTTCCATGCGTGTCATCAAGCACCAATGATTCAAGGTGCGGCAGCAATGCCGGGCCCTGAAACCATGCGGTGCGAGCGGTGTGCGCGACGACGCCGTCGCCGTCAAGGGCCGAGAGCGGGATCGCAGTGAACGCTTTGATGTTGAGGGAAGCGGCCAGCTCGCCGAACGCAGTCACGACGCGCTCGAATTTGTTCGCGTCAAAATCAATCGCGTCCATCTTGTTGACGGCGACGACGATGTGTTGCAGGCCGAGCAGGCCAGCGAGCGCGGTGTGACGTTTGGTCTGAGGTAACAGCGTCACGTTGAACTGCGAAAAATCAAGCTTCATCACGTCGATAAGGACTACGGCCACGTCGCTCTTCGAAGCGCCGGTGACCATGTTGCGGGTGTACTGCTCGTGGCCCGGCGCGTCGGCGATGATGAACTTGCGCATCGGCGTGGCGAAGTAGCGATAGGCGACATCAATGGTGATGCCTTGCTCGCGCTCGGCCTCAAGGCCATCGGTGACCAGCGAGAGATCAAGCTGGCCTTCCTTGCTTTGTGAGCCACGCGCCGTTTTTGACAAATTCGCAAGCGATTCGAGCTGGTCAATCATCAGCGCTTTGCTGTCGTAGAGCAGGCGGCCGATCAGCGTGCTTTTGCCATCGTCAACGCTGCCACAGGTGATGAAGCGGAGCGGGCGGGAGGCGGCGGAGTGAGGGGTGTTTGACATCATATTTTCTTGTTGTTCGCAGGGCGCTTCCTAGAAGTAGCCTTCCTTCTTTCGCCGCTCCATCGCGGCATCATTCGCGCGATCATCCATGCGCGTTGCGCCACGCTCAGAAGCGGTCGCCGTGATTGTTTCCAGAATCACTTCATCTGCATTCGATGCCGTGCTCGCAACCGGGCAGGTGCACGAAATGTCGCCCACCGTACGGAATCGCACGTCGCGCGTCATGACCTGTTCGCCCGCGCGCGGTGGCGTGATTTCGGTGACGGGTACGAGGAGTCCGTTGCGCTCAATCACTTCGCGCTGATGCGTGTAGTAAATCGATGGCAGCTCAATGTTTTCGCGCGCGATGTAATTCCAGATATCAAGCTCGGTCCAGTTCGAGATCGGGAACACGCGAAAGTTTTCGCCCTGCGCGATTCTTGTGTTGTAGAGGTTCCAGAGTTCGGGGCGTTGCGCGCGCGGCTGCCATTGGCCGAAGTTGTCGCGATGCGAGAACACGCGCTCTTTGGCGCGGGCTTTTTCTTCGTCGCGGCGCGCGCCTCCGACCATCGCGTCGAAGCGGTTGGCTTCAATCGTTTCGAGCAATGTGACGGTCTGATACGGGTTGCGGCTTTCAAGCTCATGCGCGAGGCGGATCGTGCCTTTTTTGATTGAATCATCAAGATGACCGACGATCAGATTCAGGTTGTGTTTCTTGACCAGATGCTCGCGAAACGTGATGACTTCAGGGAAGTTGTGACCAGTGTCAATATGCACAATCGGCAGCGGCAACTTGCCCGGCGCGGCGGCCTTCATCGCGAGGTGCAGCACAACGAGCGAATCCTTACCGCAGGAGCAGAGAATCGCTGGGCGTTCGAATCCACCGAATACTTCACGCAGGATGC
>JAYWAQ010000043.1:0-2583 GCA_043782305.1 Burkholderiales bacterium | reverse complement strand
AGGGAACAGCAGAATGACTCCCAGCAGCATTGACGCCAGAACTGTGACCGGGAATTTTGATGCGTATTTGTCATTCATGAGTAGCCTCCAGGGGTCGCCGTGTGATGGGCAAAGTCTAACGCCAAAACAGGCTGCCAAAATAGACGTTTTGGCGGCGCAAGTTGATATTAGCTTTTTTATGAAAGCTTGGCTGAATTGGGGCTGTGTTTGATTTATCGCAGAAGTCGACTTATGAATAAATGTACTGCTAGCCCAAGTAAAATAAGCGTTTCAGCCGTTAGCTGTTATTCCATGCTGCACTGCGTGTCCCTATGAAAGCGTTACAGATTTATGCCGGGCCGAGCGCTTTGGCTCGCATTCGCGAACGTGGCGTGTCGCCCGCTGACATTCGTGCGATCCCCGCCGCAGCGGGTGGCCCCAAGGGCTTGACGCTTTTGCCGCTGGATCGATACCTGTTTGGCGAATGGCTGCCGCAGTCGAGCCAGCCGATTGACTTGATTGGCGCGTCGATTGGAGCGTGGCGCATGGCTACCGCAATGCTCGACGATCCGGTCGCCGCACTCGCCGAGCTTGAGACGTCTTACATCCGGCAGGACTTTGATTTCCCGGAGGGTCGAAAACTCCCGCCACGCGACGTGCTCAGCGGGCGCTTTGCCGAGAACATCCGCGACATGTTCGCCGCGCGCCTGGGGCAGGTGCTCGGGCACGCACGCTATCGCCTGCATGTCATCGCGTCGCGCGGACGGCATGTGTTGGGACGCGATCATCGGGCGCGTACATCGCTCGGATATGGCGGCGCCTTCCTCAGTAATTTTGTCTCCAGAAAAGCGATGGGTGCGTGGCTTGAACGGGCTGTTTTTTCATCCAACGGCTCTGCGCTTCCGTTCGCGACGAATGACTACCGCACGCGCCGTTATGCGCTCTCGACGATTAATTTTTCGCCCGTGTTGCAGGCCTCATGCTCGATCCCGTTTGTGCTCAATGCCGTGCACGATATTCCCGGCGCTGCGCGCGGCGCGTATTGGGACGGCGGCATCACCGACTATCACCTGCATCTTGACTATCGGCAGCATGATTTGGCCGCTACCACGGAAATGAATTCAGCCTCCCCGCGGCTAGTTTTATATCCACATTTTCAGCGCGCCGTCGTGCCCGGCTGGCTGGATAAATCGCTCAAGTGGCGGCATCGCGCGACGCATTTTCTGGATGACGTCATTGTGCTTGCGCCGCGCACGGACTGGATCGCGACGCTGCCCAATCACAAGCTGCCAGATCGCTCGGACTTCACGCGTTATGGGCGTGATTTTGCGGCACGCGTTACGGCGTGGCAAACGTCAGTGAACGAGAGCGAGCGGCTACGCGATGAGTTTGCGCAGTGGGTGAGCTCAGGGGCGGACGCGGGTGCGGTGGCGGCGCTGTAGCGCGGATGCCCGCAGCGCTGTTCTTCACCACGATGAACAAGTGCAACGAGTAGTGACTGGGCCGGCGGAGCCCCGTTCTGCTTTCACTATGTACGCTGCGTGCGACAATCAGGACAGACGCTTTTAGTATGCATGTGCCCATGACCGAACCCACCTCCAGCCCGCGCAATCGCGTGTCACTGGTGATCCCGATGTACAACGAAGGCGATGCGATTACCGTGCTGTTCGCGCGGCTGGACGCAGTGCTACCAACGCTTGAGCAGTACGATTTCGAGATCGTCTGTGTGAACGATGGCAGCACCGATCAGACGCTTGCACTGCTCACTGACGCCAGCACTTCGCGCAAGAATCTGGTGGTCGTTGATCTCAGTCGCAACTTCGGAAAAGAGGCCGCGCTGTCGGCGGGCTTATTTATCGCAACGGGCGACGCGGTGATTCCGATGGACGCCGATTTGCAGGATCCACCCGAGGCGATCAAGGACTTGCTCGCCAAGTGGGAAGAGGGCTTCGAGGTTGTGCTCGCGCGGCGCTCTGATCGTTCTTCGGATTCGGTGGCTAAGCGCTTCACGGCGCGCTCGTTCTACCGTATTCACAATGCCGTTGCTGACGTGGAAATTCCCGCCGATGTGGGCGATTTCCGATTGATGGATCGCGTCGTGGTGGAGGCGTTAAACGCCCTGCCCGAGGGCCGCCGCTTCATGAAGGGCCTCTTCGCCTGGGTTGGCTTCAAAACCACCTCCATCGACTATCGCCGTGACGCGCGCGCAGCGGGAACCTCGAAATTCAATGCGTGGAAGCTATGGAATTTCGCGCTCGAAGGAATTTTCAGTTTCTCGATTTCGCCGCTAAAAATCTGGACATATCTTGGCTTTTTCGTCGCGCTAGCCGCAGTCGGCTGGGGAAGCTGGATCGCAGTGCGCACGATCGTCTGGGGCGTCGATATTCCGGGTTACGCATCGGTGTTGGTAGGCGTGCTGCTGCTGGGTGGACTACAGCTCATTGGCATTGGGATGATCGGCGAATATCTCGGCCGCACTTTCCTTGAAAGCAAACGCAGGCCTGCTTATATGATTCGGAAAGTAGTTCGATCCCAGCCGTCCGCTGCAGTGGTTTCCGCGCCTCTGGAGGTGACCTATGAATCGCGCGTCGCCTCTGAGCTTGC
>JAYWAQ010000042.1:0-2590 GCA_043782305.1 Burkholderiales bacterium | reverse complement strand
CCTCAGGCGTCTCCGTCCAGCCCAGTTTCTCTCGCAGCGTATGGTAGTAGTCATAGTCGAGCGGATGCCACAGGCGCACGGTCGCATCGGCCCGCTTGAGCACCACGGAATCACCCTCGTTGAGCGGGATCACGTGATGGCCGTCAATGCTCGCCAGCGCCTCGCGGGCTCGCGCCACTGTAATGCGAATGATCGAGTCGTCGGCGACCACAATCGGTCGATTGGTCAGCGCATGTGGCGCAATCGGCACGATGGTGAACGCGTTCACAAACGGTGCCATGATCGGGCCGCCTGCTGAGAGCGCATAGGCTGTGGAGCCCGTTGGTGTCGCCACGATCACGCCATCGGCGCGGAAGCCGTAAGCGAATCGGTCATTGAGCGAAATTTCGAGATCAACGAGCGAGGTCGCGCCGCCGCGATTCACCACAACGTCGTTCACCGCGAGATATTCAGGTGAGCCCGCCACCGAGCTGGTGGCGCTGAGCAGCACGCGGCGCTCCTCGCGATATTCGCCGGCCAAGAGGCGCGGCAAGGTTTCCGTCAAACTCGCCAGCGACAAATCAGTCAAAAACCCCAAGCGGCCCTGGTTCACACCAATAATCGGTACACCGTGCGCCGCCACCTGTCGCGCAACCGAAATGAATGTGCCGTCACCGCCGAGCACGATGACGAGGCCACAACTCGCCCCAATTTCGCTCATCGACACGACACGCGCCGCCGATTGTGCCGTTTCATCGAGTTCGCCCGCGCTGCTTTCTTCGAGCACAGGCTGGTAGCCAAGGCCGCGCAGCTGCGCGATCAACCCAGTCACCGTGTCGCTCAGGTCGCGCATCGTGTCGCGAACGCCATCCCGCTGGGAAGGACGCACAGCGATAGCAACGGGGCAGGGGGGGAGCGCAGAAGGCATGCACCGATTTAATCACACAGGATTTGCTGGGTCGCACGTGTCCACGTCTTTACAATGGTTCGCATGCTGGACTCCCGATCCCGAATTCTGCTGAAAGCGCTTGTTGAGCGCTATATCGCCGATGGCGAGCCGGTCGGATCACGCACGTTGTCGAAGCAGAGCGGGCTGGAGCTCTCGCCCGCGACGATCCGCAATGTCATGGCCGATCTCGAAGAGCTGGGCTTTATCACCAGCCCGCACACCTCGGCGGGCCGTATCCCTACGCCGCGCGGCTATCGTTTTTTCGTCGACACGCTGCTCATTACGCAGCCGATGCAGCAGCTCGCGATGAAAGATGCAGAGTCACAAATTCATGGGCAGCAACCGCAAGAATTGATCAGCGCTGCGGCGCGCATGCTGTCTGAGCTGTCGTCGTTCGCGGGTGTCGTCGCCGCACCGCACAAGACGCCCGCGTTCCGCCACGTCGAATTCGTACGCCTCAGTGAGCGGCGTGTCTTGATGGTGCTGGTGGCTCCCGATGGCGATGTGCAAAACCGTATCCTCAATGCGGACCGCAACTATTCGCCGTCGCAACTCGTCGAGGCGGGCAATTTCTTCAACGAACACTTCGCGGGCTTGCCGCTCGATCAAGTGCGCGGTCGCTTGACCGAAGACTTGAAGCAACTGCGCGAGGACATGGTTGGGCTGATGACGATTGCTGTCGAAACCGGTGGCGAAGTGGCCTCGCAATCGAGCGACGGGCTCATCGTGTCAGGCGAGCGCCGTCTGTTGCATTCGCAGGACTTGTCGGGCAGCATGCAAAGTTTGCGCAAGCTGTTCGATATGTTTGAACAGCGCACGCAGCTCCTTCACCTGTTTGATCTTGCCAACAAGGCAGATGGTGTGCAAATTTTTATCGGTGGCGAGTCACAGGTCGTACCGCTGGATGAGTTTTCGCTGGTTACCGCGCCCTATCAGGTCAACGGCCAGATCATTGGTACGCTCGGCGTGATCGGCCCGACGCGCATGGCGTACGACCGCGTGATTCCGATTGTGGATTTGACCGCGAAACTGCTCTCATCTGCGATGCAGCGCGAAATGGGCGAGTCGTAGATAGTGTCAGGAAGTAGTTAGTTACATGCAGTCTTCAGTTCCCGTCGTCAGTCCCGCTCACGGTCGCTCGCCGCGCATCGGCATCCTGGTGACCAACTTGGGCACGCCGGACGCACCGACCGCGCCAGCCGTGCGCCGCTACCTGGCCGAATTTTTGAGTGATCGCCGGGTCGTAGAGATTCCACCCCTCGTCTGGAAGCTCATTTTGCATGGCATCATCCTGCGTACGCGACCGGCCAAGAGCGCAAAGAAATATGCAAGCGTCTGGATGCCCGAGGGCTCGCCTCTGCTCGTGTGGACACAGCGCCAGGCGCAGTACTTGCGGGGCTCTCTGGGCGAACGGGTGAAGGCGATGGGGTTACCGGCCGATCTGGTGAAAGTGGAAGTTGGCATGCGCTACGGCAACCCGAGCATTGCCAGCGCACTGGCCAAACTGAAAGCTGACAACTGCGACCGCATTCTCGTGCTCCCCATGTATCCGCAATACGCGGCGAGCACCACGGCGACTGCCTGCGACGCGGTGTTCGCCGCGCTCGCACAGGATCGCACGATGCCCGCGCTGCGCACCATCAGCAGCTGGCACGACGACCC
>JAYWAQ010000041.1:0-7192 GCA_043782305.1 Burkholderiales bacterium | reverse complement strand
GCGAGTGGTGTCGGGTTGGCACCGCAGGCTTTTGGCGTGGCGAGATACACCGGCACATCAGGCACACGAATCTTCAAGCCCTTCATGCCCGCACAGTCAGAAAACGGGCGATTCGACGTGGTGTGACGCGCGCCATAGTAGGTGTAGGCGGTCATCTGGATGCCGGTTTTGGCGCGATAGCCGTCGACCATTTCCTTGAATACATCGCTCTTCGAATAGGCCGCCTGATGCGCCGCGTCGCGGAAGATGAACGGGTAGTAGGCGATACCAAGGCGCGGATAGCTGCGCGCTGCAAACGACGGGCCGCTGATGATCATGTCCACCGTGCCGAGCGTCATGCCCTGATTGATGTCGGTCTCTTTGCCGAGCGAAGAGGCCGGGAACACCTGAATGTCGAATTTGCCGTTGGTGCGCTTCTTGATTTCTGCGGCGGCCCAGACTGATTCGGTGTGGTACGGCTCGGACGTCTCATAGACATGCGCCCACTTCAGTTTGGTTTGCGCGTAGGTGAACGCGGGAGCGATGAGCGTGGCTGCCGAAGCAGCGGTGAGCGCAGCAGTAACGAGCGTGCGAAATTTCATGGGGCCTCCTTGATTGATACGTTGACGGCGATGTGAACTCTGATGGTCGGCATTTCGCGTCGGTATGGATAGCATAAGCGATCACAACTAAAGTCATCGTACAACAGGGACAAAGTGAAACCAAGCAGGATTACCCACATTCGCGCGACGCCTGTCACGGTGCCGCTGGAAGCACCGCTGTTGCACAGTAACGGTGCGCATTGGGGGCGGTTTGTACGAACCGTCGTTGAAGTCGAGACCGATGATGGCTACGTAGGTTTGGGCGAGTTCGGCGGTGGCGGCGAAGTCGCAAGCAGCGGGATTGAGAGCCTGATTGGTTATCTCAAGGGCCACAACGTGTTCGAGCTGGAAGCCCTGCGCTTCGCCATTTGCAACCCGACCGCAAGCCTTTACAACAACCGAACCCAGCTGCATGCCGCGATTGAATTTGCCTGCCTGGACGTCATGGGCCAGCGCCTGGGCGTGCCCGTGGCCGAGTTGCTGGGTGGACGCGTGCGTGAGTCAGTGGAGTTCGCGAGCTATCTTTTTTTTCGCCTGCCGAACGAAAAGACAGGTGAGGGCGAGGTTCGCACGGCCGAACAACTGATTGCGCATGCCAAATCGGTGCAGGCCGAACACGGTTTCACTGCGCACAAGCTTAAGGGCGGCGTCTATGCGCCCGACTACGAGTTGAACGCCTATCAGGCATTGGCTGCCGCATTACCGGAGGATCGCTTCCGCTATGACCCGAATTCTGCGTTTTCACTCGCTGACGCGATCCGCTTTGGGCAAGGCATTGAGCACATCAACAACGATTACTACGAGGATCCGGTGTTCGGTATGCTGCAACTGTCGCGGCTGCGCGAATTTGTGCGCATCCCGATTGCCACCAACACCGTCGTCGTGAATTTCGAACAGCTCGCGATGAACATCACGACGCAGCCTCGTGCCGTCGACGTTGTGCTGCTCGACACCACGTTCTGGGGTGGCATTCGCCCTTGCATCAAGGCCGCAGCGATCTGCGATACGTTCGGCCTCGGCGTTGCCGTGCATTCATCGGGCGAACTCGGCATCCAGCTCGCCACCATGCTGCACATGGGCGCGGTCGTGCCGAACCTCGGCTACGCAGCCGATGCGCACTATCACCACCTCGTCGATGACATCATCGTGGGCGGCAAGATGAAGTACGTGAATGGGCGGATCGTGGTGCCCACTGGCCCCGGTCTCGGCGTCACGCTGGATCGCAACAAACTCGCCGAGTATCACGAGCTGTTCAAGGAAAAAGGCGGCTACACCTACGACCGCGATCCGTCGCGACCGGAGTGGTATCCGCTGGTGCCGAATTCACGGTGGAAAGCGGCCTGACCATGCGATTGAATCTGAGCGCGCTCGCGGCCCTTCCTGATGGAATTCAGCGGCCCGCCTACGACCCATCCAGGTTGGGTATCGGCATCGTCCACCTCGGCCTCGGCGCATTTCACCGTGCCCATCAGGCCGTCTACACCGACGACGCGATCACCGCGAACGGAGGTGATTGGGGCATCTCTGCTGTCAGCCTGAAGACACCCCTCGCGCGCGATCAACTCGCACCGCAGGACGGCCTTTACAGCGTGCGAACGGTGTCCGCCACCGGTGACGCATGGCGCGTGGTTGGCAGCGTGCGCGAGGTGCTGTTCGCGCCTGAGCAGATGGCGGGCGTCATCGCCCGCATCGCCAGAGCCGAAACAAAAATCATCACGCTAACGGTGACTGAAAAAGGCTACTGCGCCAACGTCCGCAAACGTGAACCGTTATGGGATCACGCAGATATCGCGCACGATTTGTTGCATGCCGACACACCACGTAGCGTGCTCGGCGTGCTCGCGGCAGGCCTGCACGAGCGCTTCAGGAAGCGTGGCGCACCGCTCACGATCCTCTGCTGTGACAACCTACCCAAAAACGGCGTGGTACTTGAATCCCTCGTGCATCAATTCGTTGAGCGACAGTATCCAGAGATCACGCCGTGGCTGCGCGACAACGTGCGTTTTCCGTCATCGATGGTGGATCGCATCGTGCCCGCTACGCAGCCACAGGATCGCGTCGACGCCGCACGTGTACTTGGGTACGAGGATGAGGGCGTGGTGCGCGCTGAGCCATTCTCGCAATGGGTCATCGAAGACAATTTCGCGGCTGAGCGCCCGGCCTGGGAACGGGTTGGCGCTCAGTTCGTCGCCGACGTTCGCCCATTCGAAAAAATGAAGTTAAGGCTGCTCAATGGCTCGCATTCGCTCATGGCTTATCTCGGCTATGTGGCTGGTTATGAAACCATTGCCGAGACCGTCATCGACCCAGCGTTCGAGCGCCTGGCGCGTGCGCTGATGCTCGAAGCCGAGGCCACGTTAGAACCCATTCCTGGCGTTGATTTCGCAGCCTACTGCGAACAACTCATTGAACGCTTCGGCAACCCCGCCAACGGCCATCGCTGCGCGCAGATCGCCACCGACGGTTCGCACAAAATACCGCAACGCTGGATAGCGGTCGCCAACGAACGCCTAGCCAAAGGCCTGGAAGTCAACGCATTGACGCTCGCCACGGCGGGCTGGATTCGCTTCGTCTACGGCAAGGATGAAATGGACACGGCGATCACAATCTGCGACCCGCTCACCGCAGAATTCGCCGCCGTCGCAGCGAAGCATCCGTACGACGCGTTGTCGTTCGCGGACGCCGTCCTGCGCATTGAACCCGTGTTTGGCGTGCTGGGCCGCAATCCCGCGTTCTCGGCACCTGTAAAACGCTGGGTAAGCCAACTCTTCCGCGATGGCGCTCAGGCGACAGTCGACTCATTTTGCGATGCGGCCGCTTCTCGCTGAAAGGACACGGGAGCGGAAGTTGTCAGTCGCGCCGACGGCGTTCGTGGATTTTTTCTGCGTTTCGCAGGTCTCAACAGCATGACTCACCTGGAAGCGCTAAAAGCCACGGATCACACGCGGATTTCGCCATCCTTGGGGCTGGACGAAGGCTCAAAGTGATCGATAGCCATAGCATGGTTTGTCGATTGGCAAAACCGCAAAAAACGCACAGGAATCAAGCAAAGTAATTTTTCAACATTCAATAAAATCACGCCCAGCGCCTAAAAACGCTGTAGCTGCGGCAACGATGCGTAACGGGTCTAGCGTCCGCCCTCGTATTTGATCCGCTCCTTTCGCAATTCGTCGCAGCCGCCACTCGCGGAGTTTCCCTTGCCCACATACTTCACAGATTCCATGAATCCACTTGCCCTGTTCCCGTCCCGCCGCAGCGCCTATCTCACGGGTTTTTTGATCTGCGCCGGGCTGATTGCCTATGCGCTGTATCTGCAATATGTGCAGATGCTGGAGCCGTGCCCGATGTGCTGGTTTCAGCGTGTGGCGGTGGTCGCTTTGGGGCTCGTGTTTCTGATCGGTGTCGTGATGAACCCCGGGCGGCCGGGCGCAAAGCTCATTGCGTGGCTGGCGGTTGTGACGGGCGGCGGCGGCGCAGTGCTCGCGGCACGTCATCTGTACATTCAATCGTTGCCCGCCGACGCGCTGCCGAGCTGCGGCATGGGCATTACCTACATGCTGGAATCGTTGCCGTTCATGGACGTTTTCGCGCGCGCCCTCAAGGGCAGCGTCGAATGCAACAAAATTGATCTCATCCTCGGTCTGCCGATCCCGGCGTGGACTTTGCTCTTTTTCGTACTCGCCGTTATCGCGGCATTTATGCTCATCAACCATCGCGCCCAAAAGGCGTAGACAGTTTCACCTCTCATGAAGAAATATCTTTTGGCTGCTCTCGCGACTTCCGTGTTTCCGCTTGCCGTGAATGCGCAAGCCCTGAATCCTCCTTCCACGCCCGCACGTCCCGTGACCGACATCGTGCACGGCACGACGATTACCGATCCGTACCGCTGGCTTGAGGACAATAAAAGCGAAGAGGTGGTCAAGTGGACCCGCGCGCAGCACGACGCCGCACTTGCATGGCTCGCCAGGAATGCGCCGGAAGTGCCGGGTTTGCGTGACGAGCTGACACGTTACACAGATCGCACGATCACGTCGCCGCCATCGTTCAAGAAAGGCCGCGAATTTTTCACCCGCAAAGTGAAAGGCGAAGCGCAGGCGAAGCTCTATACGCGTCTCGACGGCAAAGAAGTGTTGCTGTTCGATCCCGTGAAACTGGATCCGTCCGGCAAATCCTCGCTGTCCGGAACCTCTTACACACGCGACGCCAGCATCATCGCCGTTGGCATTCAGGTCGCGGGTGACGAATTGCCAACACAATATTTCATCGACAGCAAAACCGGTGCGACCGTGCATGCGCCGCTGGTGCAGGTGCAGGGCGTTTCATGGACGGCGGACAACAAAGTCGCCTACATTGAACAGCGCACGCAAGAGCAGGTGATGAAGCAGCAGCCGCTGTTCTGGCAGAAGCTCGCGCTGGGCAATCCGGTGAAGGATGCGCCGGTCGTTCTGCGCTGGGCCGATGCCAAAAACTGGGGCAGCGTTGCCGATTTCGAATACGCGCCGTACACGATCTACGACCTCGGCGAAGGCTGGCAGCAAAACACTATTTCCATTCAAAAGACAGGCACGACGGACACGCCGCGCGTGATCTTTGCCGAGAAGGGCGCACGCGCCAACATCGAGATCATCGGTGACACGATTTACGCGCAGACGAGCGCTGGTTCGCCCAATGGTCGCCTGCTCAAGGCGAATGTCGCGAAGCCTGAATACAAGGACTGGAAGGAAATCCTGCCCGAGCAGAAAGACGCGGTGCTTGAGTCCTTCGTGATCACCAAGAAAAACATCGTCGTCAAGGAAAAGCGTGAGCTGTTGTCGCGCATTCGCATCCTCGATCTCGATGGCAAATTTGTGCGCGATTTGCCGGCGCCGGAATTCGGCAGCGTCACCGGCCTGTCCTATGACCGCGACAGCAACACGCTGTACGCCGCGCTCGGAACCTTCACCGCGCCATTCAAGCTTTACAAGCTCGATGCCGACAAGCTCGAATGGCAGTTTTTGTATCAGGACGAATCGGTGCTCGACACTGCGAACATCGAGACCAAACAGGTCTATGTGACGAGCCGTGATGGCACCAAAGTGCCGATGTTTTTGAGCTACAAAAAAGGCACCAAACTTGACGGCAATAACTCGGCTGTGATCTACGGTTATGGCGGCTTCAACATCGGCATCAACGTGAGCTATCTTGGCGCATTTGCCACACTGATCAATCGTGGCGTAGTCGTTGCGCAACCTGGTCTGCGCGGCGGTAACGAGTACGGTGAAGCGTGGCACGAAGGCGGCATGCTCGGCAAAAAGCAGAACGTGTTCGACGACTTCTACGCGAGTGCCGAATGGCTGATCAAAGAGGGCTACACCAACTCGAAAAAGCTGGTCGCGTTTGGCGGCAGCAACGGCGGGTTGCTGGTCGGAGCAGCGGCCACGCAGCGCCCCGATTTGTTCAAAGGCATCGTGTGCTCGGTGCCGCTCCTGGACATGGTGCGATATCACAAATTCCGCATCGCCCGTTACTGGATTCCCGAGTACGGCGACCCGGATAAAGCGACCGATTTTGCATGGCTCATGCGCTACTCGCCCTATCACAATATCCGCGTTGGCGTGAACATGCCAACGATGCTCGTGATCGCCGGTGAGAACGACACGCGCGTCGATCCGCTGCATGCGAAAAAATTCGTCGCGATGGCGCAGGCCAACGTCGGACAAATCAATCCGGTGATGCTCAAAATGGACTACGACTCCGGTCACGGCACCGGCAAGTCCACCGCGCAACAAGTCGAGGATCGCGAGACCTGGTTGAGGTTTATTCTTGCCATGACGAAATAACAAAAGATAACTTCAATGAAAACTGTGAATCGCACGCTTTACTCCGTTGCCGCAACCCTGACTGCGGCGCTCTTGTCGGCGACCGTTGCAGCTCAGGCGGTGCCCACCGCGCCCGTACCGCCTGCCTCGCAAAGGCCGCTCAGCTCGGCCGAGGGTGCCGCGCCGGGCAAAGGCGGTGTCAATCAGCTCAACTGGCTTGCTGGCTGCTGGCTCGCGAATTCGGCCCGCGATGGCTCAACCATCAGTGAGACGTGGTTCTCGCCGCGTGGCGGCACGGTGATGGGCGTGGGCCTCACCTACCGTGACGACAAAACGATCACGTCCGAAGCCATGCGCATGTATGACGAGGGCGACTCGGTCAAGCTGTGGCTCCGCCCAGCAGGGCGCGCTGAAGTAACGATGACACTGGACACCATCGGCGACCCGTTCGTCGCCTTCTCGGTCAAGGAGGGCGATGTCATTACCAAGCTGCGGTACGAGCAAAAGAGCGCGAAGGAAATGATCGCCACGCTGCGCTTCGAGACCGGTGAGAATCGTCGTGGCGCAGACTTCGGCTTCACGCGTGTCGATTGCGCCGCGTCGTTTCTGCCGGCGGTGAAAGAAGCCGCAAAAGATGCGCCGAAAGAGGCTATGCCCGCGCCTGCCGCGGATGCGGTGAAGAAATAGCTTTTCGCTGAAAGCGTTTTTTGATTCGGGCTAGAGCATTATTTTGCGCATAGTTGACTTTCCGGTAAATGGGCTTGCTGCCCTTTTAAAATAAGGCGTTTAGCTAAAAGCTGATCGTTATTTTTC
>JAYWAQ010000040.1:0-2592 GCA_043782305.1 Burkholderiales bacterium | reverse complement strand
CGGAGCGCCAGCCGCGCCCGTCGATCACCTGCTCGTTCGCAAGCACGGTCTGATCAACCGGGTCCCAATTCACGATTTGCGTCTTGCGATACGCGAGGCCGTTCTCCAGACACTTAAGGAAGAACCACTGATTCCACTTGTAATACTCTGGGTCGCAGGTGGCGAGTTCGCGCGACCAGTCAATCGCGAGACCGAGCGCATTGCACTGCGACTTCATCGTGCGAATGTTTTCGTACGTCCACGCAGCAGGCGCGACCTTAGCTTTCATTGCGGCGTTTTCGGCAGGCAGGCCGAACGCGTCCCAGCCCATCGGCATCAACACGTTGTAGCCCTGCATGCGCAGGTAGCGCACCAGCATGTCGTTGATCGTGTAGTTGCGCACATGGCCCATGTGCAGCTTGCCGGATGGATACGGCAGCATCGAGCAGGCGTAGTACTTGCCTTTCGGGAAGCGCGGATCGTTCTCGACGGCAAGGTAGGCGTTGGTCGCGGTCCAATGAGATTGCGCGGCGGCCTCGACGCGTTTGTGGTCGTAGCCCTCTGCGGCCTTGTGTTTGTAAGTGGATTCCATGTCTCGATCTGGGCGCGACCAATGGGCTGCGCACTAAAATTGCTAAAGTAAGCTACGTAGCTTGCAAGGCCTTGAATTGTAAGGTTCTGCGGCACGCTCGGCGGGAACCAAAGAAGCGCCCTTCGCTCTCACCTTACAACGCTCCGTCATTCCCGCAAACGCGGGAATCCAGACTCAACCGAATCCGCTCAGTTATGACGTTCCAAATTTCCAACTTGACCTTTGGTCGAACGCGCCGCTGGATTCACGCGTTTGCGGGAATGACCACGTTGGCTGTGGGCGCGTCGGTTTTCGTTGTCGGAACGCTTCACGCCTCACCGATCAAGACCGAGCACGTTGAGGTGGAGTTGGTTGGCGCAACTGTCGCGATTGTGCCCGGCATTGAAAACGTCATTGGACTCTCGATCAAACATGCGCCGCATTGGCATACCTATTGGAGGAACCCTGGCGATTCGGGCTACCCCACAAAAATTACTTGGCAATTGCCACCCGGTTTTAGCGCGAGTGATTTCGCTTGGCCGACTCCTAAGCGCATCGCCACGGGGCCAATCGTAAATTTCGGTTACGAGGGCGATGTGCTGTTGCCTCTAACGATAACCGCGCCTTCGACTTTCTCGCTCGGTGAAATTGTGACCCTCAAGGGCAAGGCAGAGTGGCTTGTTTGTAAGGACGTTTGTATCCCCGAAGAGGGTGAAGTCTCGCTCTCACTCCCGATTTCTGTAAAAGCTCCCGCAAGCGCTTCGGCCGATCTTTTCGCGAAAGCGCGCAATGCGACGCCCGGTGACGCGAGTGCGTGGAAAGCAACGGTGTATGCGCCGGCTAATGCGGCGCGTGACGCGTGGCTGGACGTGATCGCGCCGAGCGGTGCTGCGGCACTCACCGCACTTGATGTGTTCCCGGTGACCGAACAGGTCAACGATCCGTCCGTGCAGCAGGTGTATCGCACAGCGCTTGGCTATGCGGTCAAGTTGAAATTGGTCGATGGCGTCAAGCTGCCCGAGCGCATGCCCATCGTGCTCGCCGCGTCGGGCCCTGTCGGTGCGAAAGGCGAGGTCGCGGGCAACACGCTGGCAACAGTGAGCAACACGGCGTTTGCGTTGCCTGCTGGGGCGGTTGCGATGAACGCCCAAGCGCCCGTTTCCGACTCATCAAACGCGCTCACATTTTGGTCAGCGATGCTGTTGGCGTTCCTCGGCGGTATGGTGCTTAACCTGATGCCCTGCGTTTTCCCGGTGCTGTCGCTGAAGATTTTGTCGTTTGCCCAGCACTCAGGCAAAGCGGCGGAAAGCCGTAACGCCATGCGCCAGCACGGCATTTATTACGCCATCGGCGTAGTCCTCTCCTTTCTCGCGCTCGCCGGCGTGATGCTTGCGCTGAAAAGCGCTGGAAGCGCCATTGGCTGGGGCTTCCAGCTGCAAAACCCCGGCGTTGTCTGGGTGCTCGCTGTCATATTTTTCCTGATTGGACTCAACCTGATGGGCGCGTTCGAGGTCGGCCAACTTGCGCCGTCTTCGCTGCTCTCAATGCAGGCAAAACATCCCGGGGTTGACGCGTTTTTCTCGGGTGTTCTGGCGGTGATTGCGGCGAGCCCGTGCACCGCGCCGTTCATGGGCGCGGCGCTCGGCTTTGCGCTCACGCAAAGCGCGGTTGCTGCGTTGGCTGTATTTGCTGCGCTGGGCATCGGGATGGCGTTGCCGTATGTGCTTCTCGCGTGGTTTCCGAAGTGGCTCGATAAACTGCCGCGTCCGGGGCAATGGATGATTACGTTCAAACAGCTGCTGGCGTTTCCGATGTTTTTGACCGTCGTCTGGCTGGTGTGGGTGATCTCGATGCAGGCGGGCGCGGATGGAGCGGCGATTGGCTTGCTGGGTCTGGTAGGCCTCGCTTTCGCGGCCTGGCTGATCGGCTCAATGAAGTCGGGCGTGCGTTGGGCTGGCGTCGTGGCGGCGGTGATCGCCATGACGCTCGCGTGGCCCGCGAGCGAGCCTGTGCAGGCGGCGACAACCTCCTCAAAATCGAGC
>JAYWAQ010000039.1:0-7237 GCA_043782305.1 Burkholderiales bacterium | reverse complement strand
TGTTCTTTTTTAGGCCCTCAGCCTCTGTCAACGCGATATCCCATGACCGCCGACCTCATTACATCTCCCGCGCAAAACAAAAAGCGCAAAATCTTCGTGACCACCGCATTGCCGTACGCCAACGGCAAGTTTCATCTCGGTCACATGATGGAGTACATCCAGGCTGATATCTGGGTGCGGTTTCAGCGGATGCGCGGGCATGAGGTGCACTGGGTGTGCGCGGACGACACGCACGGCGCGCCGATCATGATCGCGGCGGAAAAAGCGGGCAAATCACCGCAGGAATTTGTTGCCGAAATCGCCGCGACACGCAAGGAGTATCTCGATGGATTTCACTTGTCTATCGACAACTGGCATTCCACCGATTCGGCGGAAAACGTTGAGCTGGCGCAGGATATTTATCGCAAGCTGAAAGCCGCCGGCTTCATCGCGACAAAAACGATTGAGCAGTTTTACGATCCGGTCAAAGGCATGTTCCTGCCGGATCGCTACATCAAGGGCGAATGCCCGAAATGCGGCACCAAGGATCAGTATGGCGATTCCTGCGAGAACTGCGGCGCGGTGTATGCACCGACCGATCTTAAAAATCCGTACTCGACACTCTCCGGCGCCGCGCCCGAGATGCGGTCCAGCGAGCACTTTTTCTTCAAGTTATCGGACGAGAAATGCGTAGACTTTTTGCGCGAATGGACCGACGGAAGCGACGGTCTGGATCGTCACGGCAAGAAGCGTCTGCAAAGCGAAATCATCGCCAAAACCAAGGAATGGTTAGGTGAAGACGGCAAGCTGGGCGACTGGGACATTTCGCGCGATGCGCCGTACTTCGGCATCCCCATTCCTGATGAACCGGACAAGTATTTTTATGTCTGGTTCGATGCGCCGGTCGGCTATCTTGCATCGCTGAAAAATTACTTCGAGACCGGCAAGGCCAAAGCCAACGGCGAATCGCGAACGTTTGCGGAATTCATGGCTGCGGACGACACTGAGCAGATTCATTTCATCGGCAAGGACATCGTGTATTTCCACGTTCTGTTCTGGCCCGCGATGCTCAAATTCGCAGGGTACAAGGTGCCCGACAGCGTGAATGTGCACGGCTTCGTCACCGTGATCGGCGAGAAGATGAGCAAGAGCCGTGGGACCGGCATTGATCCGCTCAAGTATCTGCAACTCGGAATGAATCCCGAGTGGCTGCGCTACTACCTTGCGGCAAAACTCAACTCGCATGTGGAAGACATTGATTTCACAGCCGAAGATTTCATGGCGCGGGTGAATTCGGATTTGATCGGGAAATTTGTCAATATCGCCAGCCGGACTGCGGGCTTTTTGCACAAACACTTTGGTGGTCGCGTGTTCGAAGAAACGCGCGTCGTTGCGGGCTTCGCCAACGCAGTCGTGGGCGAGAAGGCCGATGAGATTTCCGGCCTTTACGAAGCGCGCGAATTCGGCAAAGCGGCCCGTCGCATCATGGAGCTGGCGGATGAGGTCAATCTCTATTACGACGCAACCAAACCTTGGGAGCTAGCCAAGCGTGCCGCCGATGACAAGGCCGCCAAAATCCAGTTGCAGCTTGCCTGCACACAAGTACTCGAATGCTTCAGACTTTTGTCAATCCTGTTGTCGCCGATACTGCCAATACTGTCGCGCCGCGCCTTTGAATTTCTCGGTTTGCCCGAACAACGCTGGGCGGATTTACCGAAAACGCTCGTGGCGGGCCACGTCATTCAGCCGTACAAACACCTCATGTCCCGAGTAGAAGAAAAGCAACTAGACGAACTCTTCGGTCTGCTCCCAGACGCAACCGAAAAGGCCGCCAAGCCGCAGCCCGCACCCAAAGGCGCTTCCAGCAGCAATGCCGCCACGAAGGCCGTTGCACAAGGGCTACTGGCCAACGGATCAGAAAAATCAAGTGAATTCATCAGCATCGACGACTTCACCAAAATCGATCTGCGCATCGCAAAAATCGTCAACGCCGAACACGTCGAAGGCAGCGACAAGTTGCTGCGCCTGACGCTGGACGTGGGCGAAACGGACGCTTCGGGCCAACGGAAACTGCGCAATGTTTTCTCGGGCATCAAGTCGGCCTACGCGCCAGAAAACCTGATCGGGCAAATGACCGTAGTCGTTGCTAATCTGGCCCCACGCAACATGAAATTTGGCATGTCTGAGGGCATGGTGCTTGCCGCATCGGCAAAAGAGGACAACAATGCTTTGGGGCTGTACATTCTGAATCCGCACGCTGGCGCACGCGCCGGCATGAAAGTAACTTAACAAATAATGTTTGCCGCGACCCGCACAGTTTTTGAGCAGGACAAGTACAAGATTCTCAAGGCGAGTTCGCGCGATGCGCCTGTCGTATCGGCGCTCGCCAACGGTGACTGGTCCGAACGGGTGGCCGTGTCCCGCCGCAAGAAAGTGTCGAACCCCACCCAGATCGCCGACGACCTTCGGGCGGGTGGCGGCCTGGTTCTGTACCGCAATAGTTTGCCCGTCGCAGCGCTGTCCTACGTGCGTGCGCGCGACGGCTGCTGGGAGCTGCGGCGGCTGGGGGTGACGCGCTCGTTCTCCGGTCGCGGCTTTACGAGCCTGTTGCTCAACACGCTGGAGAAGCTGGCGCGGGTGGACGAAGTCCGAACCATCCGGATTCCGGTGGATACGTACTCGCCGCAGTACCGCGCGTATTTTGAAAAGCTGGGTTTCTCGGTCGATGCAGACCGGACATTTTCAACCGTGTTTGCGACCGCGCTTCAGCCCATCCGCATGTGTAAGGTTGTTGGCTAGGGGCGGATAGCTCTCTCATGCTCACCCTGGCCTTCCGGCCGCGACTCGCCTCAGAGCTCGCCCATTACACCGCTGAAAAATTTCGCGCTGATCTGCTGGCTGGATTGACCGTTGGCATCGTGGCTGTGCCGCTCGCGATGGCATTCGCGATTGCCAGCGGTGTTACGCCCGAGCAAGGCCTGGTCACCGCTGTCGTGGCGGGCCTCATCATCTCAGCGCTCGGAGGATCGCGGCTATGCATTGGTGGTCCAACGGGCGCATTTATCGTGGTGCTCTACGCAATCCTTGCCAAGTATGGTTGGGCAAACCTGATGATCTGCACCATGATGGCGGGCGCGATACTGGTGGTCATGGGCACGATGAAGTTGGGTCGCCTGATCCGCTTCGTGCCCAATTCGGTGATCATCGGATTTACCAACGGCATCGCGGTGCTCATTGCGCTCTCGCAAATCAAGGATTTTTTCGGCTTATCAATTGTGAAAATGCCGGGTGAATTTTTCGGCATTGTCAAAGCGCTCGCGGCTGCATTGCCCGCAGCACACTTGCCATCGATCCTGCTTGCACTCTGCTGTTTTCTGTTTCTGAATTTGTGGCCTGCGCGTCTGTCGCGCTATGTGCCATCACCGTTTCTGGTGCTCGTGCTGGCAACGCTCTCAACTGTGTTTTTCGATAGCGGAATCGCCACCATCGGCTCCAAATTTGGCGAAATCAACGCCGTGATGCCCGCACCGCGTTTACCTGAATTCACCATCGAACAGCTCGGCAGTTTGATTCCTCCGGCACTCACCATCGCGCTGTTGGCCGGAATCGAATCGCTGCTCTGCGCGGTGGTCGCCGACAAGCAGACCAACGATCACGCCGACCCTAATCAGGAGTTGATTGCGCAGGGCATTGCCAACATCGTGTCGCCGCTCTTTGGCGGGCTCGCCGCGACCAGCGCAATGGCGCGGACCAGCGCCAACATCAAGAATGGCGCGGCGACTCCGGTGGCCGGCTGTGTGCATGCCCTAACGGTGTTGTTGGTCTTGCTCGTCGCCAGCCCGCTCGCGAAACACGTGCCCCTGCCCGCCCTCGCCGCGATCCTTATGTGGGTCGCGATGAACATGGGCGAATGGCGTGAGTTCAAGGCGCTGCGGCAATACACACCGCTGCGCAATGCCACGCTGATCAGCACGTTTTTGTTGACCGTGTTGTTCGACTTGTCCATCGCTGTCGAGGTCGGCATGGTGTTCGCGACGTTGTTGCTGATCAAGCGCTTGACCGAGGCGGCGTCGGTGCAGCGCATCGTCAATCTTGCGAAAGACCCGGACGCGCCGCCGATGTTTTTGCCAGAAGGCGTGATGGCGCTGCGGCTACGCGGCGCATTGTTCTTCGGTGTCGTCGATCGCCTGGAAGCGGGCTTTGCCGCGTTGCCTTTGCATGACCCTGGCACATTGGTGGTGCTCGATTGCCTTGAAGTCATCTACCTTGATTCCACCGCGCTGGAGGCGATTCGCCGGTTTGGCGATGCTTGCCGAAAATCGGGAATCGACGTCATTATTTTTGGCCTCGGTGAGCAACCGCGATCGCTGTTTGCGCGGACCGGCGCGGATCATGAATTCGGCCTCGATCACGTGGTTGAGACGCGAAGGCAGGCGCTGGATCTGCTGATCTGGCGGCGCATCACGAAGAGGCCTCAGTCGCAGAATCCGGCGGCGTAAGCGCATTGCTTTGCAGTACTGGCGCAGGCTGCTATAGGCCGGAGGCAGCGCTTCTGCGGCGCGCCCTTCGCCCGCACTGGTAGGGTGTCCGCAGCAGATTTCAAGCGCTCACCCACAAAAATATAGTCCGAAAAAAATGCTTGAAAGCCTCCGTCGGGCACACACTTTCCTTGGCATGGCGCTGATTAATCAATTCAGATTTCAGCGCAAATCTTCAAAGGAAAATTGCCATGACTGGATTCATTCGTTTCAACGGCGCACCCGCAATCCGCTGGACGCCATTTGCCGCCAACGCCCGTACGCACGCCGACTTTGAGCGCGCTTTTGCCGAAGCTTATGGCGAAAAGGGCGACAAAAAAGGCGTTGGCGAACTGCGCGCCGATGTGCGCGAAAACGCAACCGCCTACATCGTTCAATTCGATGTTCCGGGCGTCGCTAAGGAAGACATCACCGTCGATGTTGATGAAAAATCGGTTCGTGTTGAAGCGACCTTCAAACGCGAAGCTGTTGAAGGCGATACTGCGGTTCTCAGCGAGCGCACCGACGGTTCGGTTTCACGCGCCTTCCGCTTGTCGCAAGCGGTCGACGCTGAACTCGCCACCGCACGCCATGAGCAAGGCGTTCTGACGCTCACGTTGCCGAAGAAAAACGTCGCTGTACAGAAGCGGTTGCAGATCAACTAATCGTCGAGCCAGTGGTCATCAGCTTTAGGCTGAAATGACCACTATTCAAGGGCGAGCAACTGATTTGGCCTGAAGTCGATTTAGACCAGATCGGTTCGCTAGCCCACGAGCAGCGGCGATTTTTTCGAAAAGCTGATTACGTTTGTGCATCGGTTGTGCAGCGACGAAAAAGCCTGTTTGAACCAGAACAACTGGCTACCGCTAAAGGCTCGTTAACGCGCTGATCGACTGCTTGTCTGGGTCCGTGAATGTTGCTATTTTTTACGCCCTTAATGCAGGCGCATCTGCCCCAGCGCCTTATCAGCCGCGCCTTCCAGCGCGTCAGCCCGAAACAGCATCGGCATCTTGCTCTCGCTATCGATGTCGGGAAACACGTCAGCAAGCACCGTGACAGACGCCACATTGCATTCGCGCAGCAGATCCTGCATGAGCACCGCAACGTCCTGGGCGCGGTCGGCTGGCTGAAGTTCGGCGCGGAAACCCTCGGCCCCTTTCTCGTCGAACGGGTTTGACAGGGAGAGCCTCACTTCGCCGCCTTCCGCCGTACGATGGGCCGAGATCACGGCTTCAGGCTCACCAACGCTGCCGCGAAATTTGCGAATGGCGTTGGTGGTAAACAGTTGCAACGACACTTCGCGCTGCGCGGCGCGCCCGTGCATCAGCGCCGCGAGCGGCAACCGCGGTGGGCGCGGCAGGGCGAGCAGCGACAACGTGCCTCCACCCAGTTGCCCGGCTATCGCCTGCGTGAATGGCATGCCCCATTTGCCGGTGTCGTTCGCAGTGAGCAAATCCACACCGGGCCCAGCAAGCGCCGTGCCGACGAGAAAACGCAGAAACACGCTTTCCTGATTGGCAGGTACCGGCAGGGAGGCTTTTTCGATCGCAACAGGCGCACCGGACGCCGCCGCCCACCAGTCGAGGCTGGCAGGCAATTTTTCGAGCGCGAACGCACTGGCCGGGGCCAACGCGTTCGACAGCACAAAATTTTCGTTACCTCGAAGCGCGCCGTGGGCCTTCATGAGTGCCATGATTTCGTCGATGTTCGGCAGCGCTCCAGGCACGTTCACCGGTCCGCTGTTGGCCGCGACGATTACGACGGGAAGGGCGAAAACCGTTGACGGTAGCGCCGCATCGCCCCGCGCGCGACCCGCGTCCACGTGGGCGCCCACCAGCGTCCGCGTGATGTGGCGCTGCACCGCGTGCGATGGTGCGCGTGCGAAAGCGTCGGCGATGTTCGTCACATCCCCAGACAACAGCAAACGGGCCAGCTGTTCACGCAATTCGGTGTCGCGCTTTTCCTGAATGACACCCAACTCGGCGGCGAGCGACGCAAGCGCCAAGTCGATCAGCGGATTAGGCTGCCCGTGGTCATAAATGGGGAAAGCGCGCGGGTCGGGGAGATGAAACTGCATGGCGCAATTGTAGGAGCGGCTCTGCCGCGACCCAACTTCGCAGTCAATGGGCGCGGTAGGTACGGTTGCGGCAGAGACGCTCCTACAGGGTTGCGAAATCGGCGAGCTTCCCCATCACCCGCGCAAGCGAAGCCTTCAACGCCGGATAGTTCGCCGTCCGCTCCCGCGTCGCTTCGTTCATATAAAGCTTGCGGTTAAGTTCGATCTGAATGCTGTGGCGATTCTCGTTCGGGCGGCCAAAGCGTTTGACGAGCTCAACGCCTTTATACGGATCGTTAATCGCGACGCTCAAGCCTTCCGCACGAAACGCCTCCGCCAATAGCGCCATCATCTCGGGCGCGCAGGTGCTGCCGTCGCGATCACCAAGCACGACATCCGCGAACGGCGTTCCGGTCTTGACCCAGGACACCGTGCCCGCAACAGCGGGCATCGAATGGCAATTGACATGCACGGCGCGACCGTGCGCGGCGTGGGCAGCGTCAACGGCGTTGGTCACCGCTGCCCAGTATGTTGCGTGACAGTGCTCAATCCGCCGCGACACCTCAGCCACGCTTAATTTGCGGGCGTAAATCGGTGAATTGTCATCGAGCACGCGCCAGATCAGACCAATGCCCGATTTGGTTTTTGGTGAAAGATCGACGGGGCCTGGCCATTGTCCATCAAT
>JAYWAQ010000038.1:0-2606 GCA_043782305.1 Burkholderiales bacterium | reverse complement strand
CCCGACGATTGACGCCTTGAAGGCTCGCACGAGCGTCCAGTTCGTAGTACCCATCGGCTCCGCATCAACGATTCCTGGGCTACGCGTTACATAGATGCGGGTTGCTCCCACGGCAGCATTGTCGCCGAGCTTCGCCGTTCAGCAACCCCCACGACAAAACCGTGGAGAGCCCTACCACCAAACAAATGTGAATGTCTCTCATTCGTACGATGCCTTTCATCTGTACAACAATCTCGGACGCGGGTTGCAGAAGACCGGCCCGCACGACGTCGCGAAAAGTTTCGCGACTACGTGCGTTTGCTCCGTCTCCTGTAGCGCCGTCTTGATGATTCACCCCAGTCTCACCAGTAACAGTACTTTCATGGTTGCCGTAACGCAAGTCACTGATTTATTTGAGCTGAAGACCACTACAAATCGCGACGCGCGCGCGAACGCGACGCACGCGCCCGGCCTTAAGACGCGATTGACCACCAAGCAGGAAGCAATCGGCGTACATCGCTCGTTGCAAAACGGTCATCCATCAAGCGAAGTGTCCCCTGATCGCTCAGCGTCCTTATGACGCGACCACTGGCCTGAACAACCTTGCGAATACCGGGGTAGGTATACGTGCATTCGTAGCCATTGCCGAACTTGCGCTCGATAATCTGGCGATAGGTCTCGTTGACTGGATTAATAGGGGGTAGACCGAGCGTCGCGATGAACGCGCCGATGAGTTTGGTTCCGGGTAAATCGACGCCCTCGCCGAAAGCACCGCCTAAAACCGCGAACCCGATTCCGACACCATCGGTTGCGAACGACTGCACAAACGTGTGCCGATCCGCTTCAGTCATGTCCCGACATTGACGCCATTGCACGAGATGCGGGTAGCAAGCACGCAAATGGTCTGCGGCCAACTCCAGGTACTCGAAACTGCTGAAGAAAGCTAGATAGTTGCCCGGTCTGTTTGCCTGTGTCGAAGCCATCAACCTGCTAATCGCGCTCAGTGACGCGCTGCGGTCGCGATATCGCGTGGAGATATGGTGTTCAACGCTGACCCGCAACTGTGTGCTGTCGAACGGCGATGACACCCGCAGCACAGTCGCATCCTCAGCCACCCCGAGCATGCCACGGTAAAAATCGACCGGGGTCAGCGTCGCAGAAAACAGCACTGCGCTGTCCGCAGCAGCGAGGCGCGGGCCAATATACGGAGCTGGGATCACATTGCGCAGTACCAGTTCGGCATCACCGCGTGCGGTGCGTTTCGTCGTGCAAGTGAGATCAAACACGCTGTTATCGTCTAATGCTTCCGCCCGCCGTAGCAGATGCATGGCAGCGAAGTAAAAGTCGCGCAAAGGCGCGGCGCTTTCAGCATGTTCCGCGAGGTAGTCGCCCACTTCTTCACTGCTCTTTTGCAGTGCCTTCAAGAACTTGGTCGGGGTGTCGCTCAATACCCGGTAACTCTCGGCATCTGATAGATCGAGACCTTTCCATGCTCGAATCAGCCGCGTCCAGGTCCGTTTCAGCTCCGGTACAACACGCCTTAGCGCGTCTACGTCCGAAAGTTTCAACTCCGCCGAATACATTGCGCGTGCGCGCTCGATCAAGTTATGCGCCTCGTCAACGAGCACACCGACTCGCCATTCATGCTCAACCATCGCAGAATGGAGGGCTGCGCTGCTGTCGAGATAATAGTTGTAGTCAGCGACCACGACATCTGCCCAGGCGACGAGTTCCTGCGCTAAGTAGTACGGGCACACCTCATTGTCACGCGCCGCTGTCGCGACTGCGCTAGCGTCACTCGCGTCGCTCTGTATCCACGCCGTACGCGCAGCTGGCAGTCGATCAAAAAAGCCAGCCGCGAGCGGGCAAGTCAAGCCGGTACACGCCTGCCCCGGATATAAACATGCCTTCGCTTTTGCGACGAGTTCGACCACTCGAATCACGGCGTGCGCTTGCGCTGCGACGGGCGAGCTACTTGTATGCACGCGCGACGCGACGTTACACCTCGCTAGTGCTTCGACCCCCAGCAGTCGACCCGAACTTTTCGCCGAAAGAAAATACACTTTGTCCAGCTTGCGTACCGGCATTGCCTTGAGCATGGGGTAGAGCGTCGCGATGGATTTTCCGATACCGGTGGGGGCCTCAATCAGCAAACTCGCTCCAGCGCGTGCGGCGCGAAAAACTCCGACGGCTAATTCACGCTGCCCGGCTCGAAACGCGTCATGAGGAAAGGCGAGCGTTGATAGGTATGCGTCGCGGCGGGCGCGATGCGCGCGTTCCTGCTGTGCCCATTGCGTGTAACTGCCGCACAATTCGATGAAGTAGTCTTGCAGCGCTCCTGCCGTGAAATGCTGGTCGAACGGGAATTCCTGTTGCGAGTCGATATTGAAATAAACAAGCGCGAGCGTGATTTCTGCCAACGAATCACGCTCACACAGCAACCAGCCGTAAACTTTCAGTTGCGCCCAGTGCAAATGTCGCTGGTTTGCAGGCTGTCTCGTCAAATCACCGCGGAAGGTCTTGATTTCTTCGAGACGATTTTGCGCAGCGCTATATCCGTCCGCGCGACCAGAGATCGCTAGTTCGGCGAATGAACCCTTAAGTGCTACTTCGCTTTTGTAATCGGC
>JAYWAQ010000037.1:0-2608 GCA_043782305.1 Burkholderiales bacterium | reverse complement strand
GGGAAGACGTGATGTTGCCCGCTTTGGATAATTTAATCACAAAATTGCGCGAGTTAGCCCATCAGTTAAGCGATTATCCAATGTTGGCGCGCACCCATGGCCAGCCTGCGTCCCCCACCACGCTGGGCAAGGAAATGGCGAATATCGCGTATCGTCTGCAACGCCAACGCGAGTCTCTCGTGGCTATCCAGATCATGGGTAAAATCAATGGCGCGGTGGGCAACTATAACGCCCATTTATCTGCTTATCCGGATTTCGATTGGGAGGACTTTGCAAAGAGGTTTGTGGTTGGGCTGGGGTTGACGTTCAATGCTTACACTATTCAGATTGAGCCGCATGACTACATGGCGGAATTGTTCGACGCGATGGCTCGCGTGAATACGATTTTGATTGATTTTTGCCGCGACACCTGGGGCTACATTTCGCTCGGCTTCTTCAAGCAGCGCTTAAAGGAGGGCGAAGTGGGATCGAGCACCATGCCGCACAAAGTCAACCCGATTGATTTTGAAAATGCGGAAGGCAATTTCGGTCTCGCCAATGCGCTGTTGCGCCATCTCGCCGAGAAGCTTCCGATTTCGCGCTGGCAGCGCGATTTGACGGATTCCACGGTGCTGCGCAATATGGGCGTGGCGGTCGGCTATAGCCTGCTTGGTGTGAGTTCGGCCATGCAGGGCGTTGGCAAACTTGAAGTGAACGCGGACGCCATGCTCGCCGACCTGAATGCTAACTGGGAGGTGCTCGCCGAGCCGATTCAAACCGTAATGCGCCGCTATGGCGTGTCCGGCGCATACGAGCAATTGAAGGCCTTGACGCGGGGTCAACGCATCACGCCGGAGGCGATGTCGGCATTCATCGCTACGTTGCAAATCCCCGCCGAAGCGCGCGCGCAATTGGCGGCACTTACGCCCGCTCGCTACACCGGGCTGGCGGCGCAATTGGCAAAGCGTTACGCGGTGTAGAGGCTGATCAACTTTTAAACGCAACGCTTAACGCGTGCGGGCTCGCGCTGGATTGCGGCGTATGTCGACTTTCCATGAAACGCGACTGTAGCCCAATTACAGCCGTTATTATAGATCAATGCTGTTGACGCGCTTCGCTGTAAAAGCCACGCGCAAATTTTTTGCGCGGCATCGTGTTTCTTCCGAATATGGATGGCGAAAACTTGGCTGTTGGCAAGCGGTATTTTTTGCGTTGCTCGTCCTAGAATCGGCGAACAAACGGATTACCTGCTGATCCGGCCATTTCACTCGGAGGAGAGTCAATCATGCCCATTCAAACGTCCCGGTTCGTCGCAATCACATTAGCGTCTGCGCTGGCGAATTCTGCCTTTTCACAAACATCCGCAAGCCCGCATCTCGCGCGCAACCTAGCGTCGCAGTGCGCGAATTGCCACGGTACCAATGGCAAGAGCGTAGCCGAAGTGCCGTCGCTCGCCGGGCAGCCTGCGAATGTGATTGTTCAGAAAATGAAGGACTACCGCGACGGCAAATTGCCCGCGAGCATCATGCATCAACTTGCCAAAGGCTACAGCGACGAACAGGTCGCGCTGATGGCCGATTATTTTTCCAAACAAGCGAAATAAGGGGTGATGAGCATGAACACAATCAATCGTCGTGATTTCGCAAAATCCGTCGGCGCTTTGTCGCTCGTTGGCGCATCAGGAATCACCGGCTGCGCCAGCATCGGCGGCGTGGCAAAACCCAAAGTCGTCGTCGTCGGCGGTGGTTATGGCGGCGCGACCGCAGCCAAATACATCGCGATGTGGAGCGAAGGAAAAATCGACGTCACACTGGTCGAGCGTGACGCACAATTTGTGTCCTGCCCACTATCGAATCTCGTGCTCGGCGGCTCCAAATCCATCGGCGATATTTCGGTCGCTTATGGTGGTCTCGCCAAATACGGCGTCAAACAAATCAAGGGCGAGGCCACTGGTTTCGATGCCACGAAAAAAACACTCTCATTAGCTGACGGAACCACGCTCGCCTATGACCGTTTGATCCTCTCTCCCGGCATCGATTTCATGCTCGAATCGCTGCCCGGACTCACCAGCGCTGCAGCCCGCGGCAAAGTGCTCGCTGCGTGGAAAGCAGGTCCGGAAACGGTTGCGTTGCGCAATCAGCTGGTCGCGATGAAAGACGGTGGCGTCTACGCCATTCACATCCCGAAAGCGCCGTATCGCTGCCCGCCCGGCCCCTATGAACGCGCATGTCAGGTTGCCTGGTATTTTCAGCAGGCGAAGCCAAAATCGAAGGTGATTATCCTCGACGCCAACGAAGACGTGACCTCGAAGAAAGGCCTCTTCACCAAAGCGTGGAACGGCCAGTTCAAAGGCTTGATCGAGTACCGCAACAATCAGGAAATTCAGGACGTTGACGCCAACGCCAACACGCTGAAAATGACCTTCGGCGATGATGTCAAAGCCGACGTGTTAAACGTGTTGCCACCCATGCGAGCAGGCAATATCGCAGCGCAAAATGGACTCAATAACGCCAACAAACGCTGGTGCCAGGTGGACTGGCTCACCTACGAATCCACCGCAGTGCCCAACGTACATATCCTCGGTGATGCGCTGCAAATCGCGCCAGCAATGCCCAAGTCCGGCCACATG
>JAYWAQ010000036.1:0-2610 GCA_043782305.1 Burkholderiales bacterium | reverse complement strand
GTCTTTTGCGGCACCGCATTCCACTTTGCCACAACCAGACCACGCCGTGTTTCTTCGGCGCGGTTTGCGGCTCCAGGCCGATTACTACGCTAACCCTTTGATCATGATGCTGCGGGACATTTTGGTGGCGGAGGCGACGCCGATTTTTTCGGAGACGGGGGTGATGTCGAAGCCGAAGGTGCGCAGGCGATCTGCGAGCGCGGCCGCGTGGCGACCGCCAACCAGCATGGGGACGGCGAGGCCATACGGCGGCACCGATGTCATCACGCCTGCCTCGACGTATTTACCGCCGGCGGCTTCGATCAGCGCGGCAGCTTTTTGCTTGGTGCCGGGTGAGGCGGAATTGAGATCGAGAAACACCGTGCCCGGACGGATGGTGCGGGCGATCTCTTGCGCGACGGCGAGTGTGTTTGATGCGGTGACGGCGGACATGATGAGCGTTGCTTTGGCAGACACGACGCTCGCTGATTCGCACGCTTCAACGCCGTGTGCCGTGGCGTGCAATCGCTGCGCGCCGCCGAACACGGCGTCCCCGAATATCACGTCCCATGCGCCGACCCAGGACAGGCCTTTGGCCTTCAATCCGTTCGAGAAAATCTTGCCTACTTCACCGTAGCCGATCAGGCCAACATTGAGATTCATGATGGGTGTGCCCGTTTGCTTATTGCTTCGGAATTTTCGCGCGCTCGATTACGTCGGCCCAGCGTTTGATGTCGCTGTCGAGGAGCGTGGCGAGTTGCTCTGGCGTGCTGCTTTGCGCAACGAGCGTGAGATCCGCGAGGCGCTGCTTTACGTCAGGCAGCGCGAGGATGCGGGTGATTTCGCGATTGAGTTTGGCGACAATTTCTTTGGGTGTTTTTGCAGGGACCGCCAACCCGTTCCACGAGGCTGCGCTGAACTTTGCGAGCGATCCGCCCGCCTCGTGAGCGGCGGGAATTCCCGGCAATTGTGCGGCGTGGCCGTCGCCTAACAGCGCGAGTGGGCGGAGCGCTTTTGACGCGATTTGCGGCATCAGCGGGCCCAGGATATCGACCATCGCATCGAGATTGCCGCCACGCAGCGCGCTGATCACCGGCGGCGTGCCGTTGAACGGAACGACCTGCATGTCGACGCCCGCAGCGCTCTTGAAAAACTCTGCGGCGAGATTTTGCGTGGTACCGACTTGTGGCGTGCCAATGTTTAATTTGCCGGGATTGGCTTTCGCGAACGCCAGCATGTCGTTCAAGGTTTTGAAGCGGCTGTTGTCTGCAACCGCGATCACGAGATCGAACGACGCGAGCTTTGAGACCGGAGCGAAGTCCTTCCGCGTGTCGAACGTGAGTGATTTGAAGAGCGCAGCGCTCACGGCCGTGCCGCTGGAGATGAGCAGTATTGTGTGACCGTCGGGCTCGGCCTTAGCGACCTGCTCGGCCGCGATGATGCCGCCTGCGCTCGGCTTGTTTTCGATGATGACGGGTTGACCCAAGGCTTCGGCGAGCTTCTGCCCGACGGTGCGCGCAGTGATGTCCGCAGCGCCACCGGCCGCGTTCGGCACGATGATACGGATGGGTTTGCTTGGAAAAGTTTGTGCAATTGCCGCAGAGGCTAACGCGAACACCGCGACACTCAGGCAGACACAGGTCAGTGAACGAAGCGAGGAGAGGCGCATACGACGAGTTGCTGAAGCCGTTCATTTCAACGGCGTCGAATCATTGGACGAGTCGTTATTGTCGCGCAGACCGGTCACGCAAACGGACCATGCAGAATCAGGGCGATGTGAGAAATGAAAACGGAACCTGGCCGGGCAAAAAATGCTCGGCAGAAGTTCCGTTTGATGTGACCAACCCTGCAAACACCCGAAGGTGTTTGCGAAGCTACAGGATTAGCGACTGGCTAAGCGATTATTCGCCGCCCTGAGCCGCTACTGTCGCAGCATATTCAGCCTGTTTGGCAACACGGCGAGCCGCGCGGTTGCCACCATCGGCCGGGGCCGTCGTGGCTGGACCCGCAGCACGCTCGGTGTGACGTGGCGCGCGAGCTTCGTGCTCGAACGCACGCGCTGGACGCGGCGAGTATTCGGCACGCTCTGTGCGCTCGAATGGCTCCGAACGCTCGATACGTGGACGCGGTGCGTATTCGCTCCGGGAAGCGGGAGCGCCGAACGAACGTGGCTCACGATCACCGCGATCCGCACGATCAGGATAGGCGCGTGGTGCGCGATCAGCAAACGGACGCGAATCACGGTCGCCGAAAGCACGCGCTGGGCGATCATTGCGCTCGCCGTAACCAGCGGAAGCACCAGCATGTGCACGATCGCCGCCGAATGGACGACGCTCTTCACGACCTTCGTAGGAACGGGGCGCCGCGTCGGCACGTGGATACGCGTCAGCGCGTGGAGCACTGAAACGCAAATCCGAACGACCCCGATCAGCAAACGCTGGACGACGATCTTCACCGCCACCAAAGTTGCCACCATTTCCAGCGTAACCGCCAGTGCGTGGAGCGCGATCATTGTTGTAGCCGCCGTTGTCGCGACCATAAGATGGACGTGCGGGTTGCTCAGAGCGACCTGCGTATGGGCTTGGCGCCGCTTCGGCCCGTGGATACGCTTCGGCACGAGCAGGATACGCA
>JAYWAQ010000035.1:0-2615 GCA_043782305.1 Burkholderiales bacterium | reverse complement strand
AAAACAATGCCAGCTAAGGGCGGGCAGGTCGCGCTGAGAGATGATGAAGTGAAGGCGGCCGTCGACTATCAAGTGGCGAAGTCAAAGTAATGCCGCGAAGCTTTCCAATCAACGCGCCTCGGGGCGCGTTTTTTGTTTCTGCTCAGCGGGCTCAGTTGAGGCGTGAATCATGAGCAACTACGTGATCGGCGACGTGCAGGGCTGCGACGATGAGCTCGCTGAATTACTCGCCCTCATTCGGTTTAGCCCCGCCGTCGACCACGTGTATTTCGTCGGTGATCTGGTCAATCGCGGCCCGAAGTCGGCCGAAGTATTGCGTCGCGTGAAGGCGCTCGCAGACATGGGTGCGGCCGATTCTGTGCTCGGCAATCACGACTTTTTTCTGATCATGGCGTTCGAGGGTTTCTCGAAGCTGCATGAAGGCGACACGCTGGATCAAGTGCTGCGTCAGCCCGACGCACGCGATCTGGTCGTGTGGCTACGGCAACGGCCGCTGTTAATCGAAGTTGTCTCGTACGTCATCGTGCATGCGGGTCTGCTGCCCGCGTGGACGGTCGCCGATGCCAGCGCGCTGGCTCGGGAGATCGAGCATGAACTGCGCGGGCCGTACTATCGCGAATTTTTGCGCACGCTGTTCGGCAATGAGCCAAGAAGTTGGCATGACGACCTGGTCGGTGTGGCTCGAAATCGGGCTACGGTGAACGCGTTTGCACGACTGCGATTCTGCACCGCATTTTCCGAAATCGAATTTCACGAGAAGCGCGATGCGTCCTATGCGCCCGCCGGATTTGCGCCGTGGTTCGCCTTGCCCGGACGCCGCTCTGCCAACGCTCACCTGATTTCCGGGCACTGGTCCAGCGAAGGGCTGCGCCTGTTGCCTAACGCGAGCCTCCTGGATTCAGGTTGCCTTTGGGGCGGCGCGCTGACGGCGATGCGACTGGAAGATCGCGCCATTTTTCAGGTGCCGAGCCAGCAGCCGATGTCGCTTCTCGCAGATTAGCCGGACTCGGGCGACTGAACCACGGCCCGAATCGCCATTTCGGCACGCTGAGCCACTTCGCGGCGCGTAAGACCAGCACAGTCAATCGCCTCAATAAACCGCAATTCGGCAACGATGGGTGCATTTTGGTGAATTAATTTCAGCGACTCAAGTAAAGACATGTCTCCGATGTAGGCTGCGGCGTCAGTTCGCCGATTGTCTTTCCCGGAAAAATAGCGAATCGCGACCACCCACACCTCGCCACGCGAGGCCACGATGGGCTCCAGCAGCGATGCATTAAATTTAAGTACGTCATGGCCGATGCTGGTGGTGCCCTCCGGGAACACCGCTACGGTCTCACCGGCTGCCAGCAGCTCATGTACAACGCGCTTCAGGCGATGCGTTTCTTTGCGATCACTGCGGTTGATAAAGATGGTGCCGACATTTGCCAGCAAGTGCCCGGCCAGCGGCCATTTGCGCAGTTCGGCCTTAGCGATGAAATGACAGGCATGCTGCGTGTTGAGCGCAAAAATATCAGCCCACGACACATGATTGGCCACCAGCGTCACGGGTCGCTCGGTGTCCGTTGGAAAGCCAATAGCCCTGACTTCTATGCCCGCAATGCGCAACTGTTCGCGCGACCAGGCCCGAATAATGGCGTGCCGTCGCGGCGAATCGCTTCGTGCAAACGAAGTGACGGATATCCATAAACCGACCAGAAGCTTCCCGGTCAAGCGTACAAAACGCCAATAAAAATGCATGGCTTTCATGACCTGGCACACCCGCGCAAACAGCGCGCCGATAAGCGGGTGGCGGGCATCGACCAACTGAGTGGTCTCGCGAGCACGATTTCACTATCATTGCAGCGATCAAAACTCATCCGCGCACATTCTTCGTCTCGCGTGACGCTTTGTGCATCTGCCTTGCGTCTTAACCGATATCTCGTCATATTTTCAGGAAGCAGTTTCATGTCACGAATTCTCGCATTGACCCTTATCAGCGCGGCCCTCGCTCTCGTCGGCTGTGATGCAACGCAACCTACTGTCGGTTCCAATCAGGCTCGAACCGCGGCAACTGGCTCTGCTGGCGGCGCTGCCGCGCAAAACGTTAACGCCAAGCTCGGACGCTGTGATCGCCCGGCGGGCACCCTCGCGCTGGTCGAGGACAACACGCTCGACTGGTATCGCGCCTATCTGGACAAGTATCGTCTCGGCTCGACCGCGCCGGTGCTACGGCTTCTGATTCAACAGTCGAACTGCTTTATCGTCGTTGAGCGGGGTCGCGCGATGGCCAACATGCAGCAAGAGCGCGCGCTGCAAAATTCCGGCGAAATGCGCAATAACTCCAACTTCGGCAAGGGCCAGATGGTTGCGGCTGATTACTCGCTGACCCCTGAAGTGCTGATGAGCGCCCGTGGTACCAGCGGCCTCGGTGGCGCTCTTGGCGGGTTTGGCGGACGCCTGGGTGTGATTGGGGCTGTTGCTGGTGGCATTCAGTCCAACGAAGCCGCCGTGATGTTGACGCTCGTGGACAACCGTTCTGGCGTACAGGTTGCAGCGGCGGAGGGATCGTCGTCCAATACGGACTTCAATCTAGGCGCGGTACTGGTTGGAACCAACGGTTTCGGCGGCGCAGG
>JAYWAQ010000034.1:0-2641 GCA_043782305.1 Burkholderiales bacterium | reverse complement strand
ATCGACGCTTAGGTGTGGACACCGAATCCGACGAGCCATGTGGCCGCCCCCATTGCGAGCATTACCAGCAACAAGCGGCGGCGCTGTGAGGCTAGGTCGTTCTTTGACTGTGCAATCGTTGCGGTGCGCAGGGTTTTCAGCGCTTCGGGTGAAGCAGGCGTGGCGCTATGCCTATCAGCGAATTTCAAAATTAACCCGATCCCCGCAGCGAACGCGAGCAACAGATACATCGTCGCGACCATCACACTCAGTTTTTCGCTGTACTTGCCGTCACGTCGTGCCTGTACCGCATCAAGCCATCCCACGATCCCGCTGTCGTGAATGCGCGACCACGCGATGTAGGCAAAGCCCGCGATGAGCAGCGCGACCAGTGCGCCAACGATGACGCGTCGGCCAATGCTCGCTGTCGCAAATGCCTTCGGACTTTGTTGCAGCACCGCAGATGTAGGCAATGCACGACGCAGCCACGCCGCCGCGATGAGCATGAGGAAAAACGGCACACCGATAGCCCACATTGCGAGCGGTGAATCGAACCACGCTCGCACGACTAGCATCGCCAAGCCGAATATCGGCAGGAGCCAAGGGAGTTTCGGTATCTTCATGGTGTGCTCCTCAACGCTCCAACCCTGTGGCGCTCGAATCGTCGCCGTGATCGTGGCACTGATCGCGGCTCTGACGGTACGATTTCTTTAAGGTGGTCATTTTTTTTGGTTGATCAGTTGCCATATGTCAAACATGATCGACGGCGTAATTTGTGTGGAAACCGGCTGGCCCTTTCCGTCGATGACGTTCCAGGCTGCAACCAGCGCGAGATTGAGCGAAAGGCTCAGGATCGGATCATCGCCGTTGCCTTTTATAAGCGCGAAGGCAGGGTTAAGCCCGATGCTGACGCCGCTTTGGGCTTGCTTCTGGTTTTCGTTCTTCTGCAAGAACACCGACACGCTGGGCATGCCCAGATCAAGGCGGCCTCCAAAGTATTTGGTGTACGCGTCGGTGCGTGGGACGATGGGAGCTAGTTGAACGGCACCCTGCCCGGTCCAATCTCCGTTGGGTGATCTGAGGCCATTCACGGCTACTTGTCCTCCAGGGGATATTTTCATGCCCGCTAATCCGATGTCGCTCCAGCGCACCACCATCGTTGTCGAGCCCGAGAAGACGAAAGGCGAGGATGCATAGGCGTTGAAATCAAAGGTATTTCCGGCACCGACGACGACATTTTGAAATTTGATAATCTGCCTCGGCGGGTCGGGGTCCGCCCTTGTTTTCGGGAACGTAGGTGAGGCGCTGGGTGCCTGCAAGTGCGGTATGCGCTGCAGGCATGATTTGCACGTTGCCGATTGCGCCATCGCTGCCGAATGCAGCTGCGTCAACCCGGCGAGCGTCGTACCCTGTCCGGTTTTGTGTGCGATCGCGGTGGACAGCAACGAGACCATCGGGAACAGGGCCATTGCCGTATTGGTTCCCACCACGCCGTCCTGAAAAATATGAGCAGCACGCTGAATACGTAAGACAGCTGCCTTGGTTTTCCAACCGAAACTGCCGGAAACCGGCAACGGCGCAACGCCCGTTCCGCGCAAATGAAAATTGAGCATGCGTTGCAGGTTGCAAACGTCATTACCGCTCGTACCTTCAAACAGATCTCGTGACATATTGAGTCCTTTCGTATCCGGCAAATGGAGTCGGTGAGTGCATCAATTGCACGTCCACGTTGCAGGCATAATTGGTTTGGAAAAAATTGCTGACACGAGCGCTCCGTCGGCACGTCATATCTACATACGTTTGCAGCGCCCGATTTATTCCCGAGGACGCAACTCGCTGCGCTTCTGATCGCGCGTCGAGCATCCCGGAGCACTTGCGGCACGGCATTGCATCACCACCAGTCGTAAGCATCACGGCGTTCCGTCGCGACGCGTGTACGTGTCGCAGGAGCGCGAGGTGACGCCGTTCCAGGCAAGTACGTGCTCCACGCTTAGGCACGGATCACCCTCGGGTGCCAACAGCGACCGCTCCTCGACAACGGCGGGATTTTCGATTACGGCAACCTGATCAGCAATGACCGCTGCAAGCGTGACTGTTGGGGCAGACACATTGGCAGCTCCTAGTACCAGAAGCGCGGCGATGTATCGCGCGGACAAATTGTGGTGAATCGCGTTCATGAATAGCTCCCTGTGAGTAGGAAAAATTTGGAAGGAATTTGCTGCTGCGGAAAATGGCCGTGCGCGTAAGCGCTCTCGACCGGCAACGACGACGCTTGCGTTGCACTTTGCCGCTCTACAGAGTGGTCTATCGGCTATGGCGTCGCGCTACTTTCGCTTGGGATTTGCTTCGAAGCCTGCTGAATGCTCAGCATCATGGGCACCATGCGCGCCTGTGTGAGCGCCATGGTCTTGTGCATGACCAATGGCAACTTGTCCACGTAAGCTTGTCCAAAAGGGCTTGCATAGAAGGCAGTCAGACCGTCTATTTCCTCTTGGGAAAAACTTTCGGTGTAGATCTGCACGTAGAGCGGCTTCATCTTGTCCCAGCTCAGCTCCTCTTTCATGGCGACGAAAAATTTCTGTGTGTAGGCGTCGGCAACTTTTTGCCGCGCTGCCGGGTTTGATTGCACCGGTAGTGATTGATTGATCGATCCTTTCATCAG
>JAYWAQ010000033.1:0-7331 GCA_043782305.1 Burkholderiales bacterium | reverse complement strand
ATTCGCACCAGCCGCCACATGCGGCACGGTGAGCCCCGCGCGGTGGATCACATACGAGAGCAACAGATAGTCAATGTGGCTGCGATGGCAGTGAACGTAAACCAGCGTGTTGTCGCGGGCGAGCGCTTGCAGTCGCTCGGTGCCGCGCACGGACACGCCCTCATAAATGCGATTCCACAGACGGCCCAGCAGTCGCTCGCCGACGCGCACCACGAGATACGAATAATCAGCCGCGATTTCGCGCGCCACCGATTCAGCACGCCGCTCTACTTTCGCAAGCGTCGTCTTCTTGGCGTCGACCTCGGCCGCCATCGCTGCACGCACACGTGGCTCGCGCAGCATGCTGTCGATCAGCGTGCGCCGGTGTGAGAGATCGGGGCCAATCGCCGCTTCGCGTTCGGTGCGGAATTCGGTGCGCAGCAAACGCGCGACGCGACGCAGAATGCGCTCCTGATCCAGCCCTTCGACCGTCGCCAGGTTAACAACATCGCGCAGCGAAATCGCATCATCAAACTTCGCGACCACCGCGCTCCGATGAAAAATAATCGCGAACAGCTTGCGCAGCCGCGAGCGCCCGCCCCAGCCCTCTGCTGCCCAGATCCGCAGCCAGCGCATGCCGCGCAGCGGTGAGTCCTCGCGCTCTTCCCGTTCCGGCGCACGGCCCCAGAAAATGCTCACCGGGATCAGGTGAACATCACTCGTCTGACCGTCAATCACCGCGTTGACTAACCGCGTCAGGCGGTCAGCCGAGACGCCGCTGCGGTCTTCATGCAGCGCAAAGAAAGAGCGGCGTTCCTGCACGCCGGGAACGACCAATGGCACATGCGACATCGGCGCGTCTTCAATGCGCGTGAGTCGGTCAAGCATTGCGCTGTCGGTCAATGAAGGACGCGGCAGAACGTAGCAAACCGGCGTGTCCCGCGAAATGTGCAATGGCCGCGGGAACACCTGCACCTCAACCCAGAGCTCAAGCAGGCGCCTGACCATCGCTCGAAACCAGCGTTGCGGGGAGTACCAGACGTCCTGCTTGTTCATGCGGCTTCGCACGCTTTCTCGATCAACTCGGCGGCCTCGGCGGCCGGCAATTCAGAATCGCAAGCGACCACAGCGCCGTCAAAACCACGCAACCACGTAATCTGGCGCTTGGCGAGCTGCCGTGTCGCGAACAATGCCCGTTCAAACATCTCTGCCTCCGGTGCTCGCCCTTCCAGAACATCGAGCACCTGACGATAACCCACACAACGCATTGACGGCATGTCCGCCGCCAATTCGTACTGCGCGCGGAGCGCTTTCACCTCGGCAACAAATCCCTGCTCAAACATCGTTACGAGTCGTTGCTCACAGCGCTCATGCAGCCACGCACGATCCTCGGGCATCCAGCGCAACACCAAGGTTTCGAGATCGGCCAACGCAGTCTTGCGCTGGCCTTGCAGCGACGACAGCGGCACGCCGGTCAGTCGCCACACTTCATGCGCGCGCTCGATACGCTGGGTGTCCGTCGCCGGTAGCCGCGACGCGGTGATGGGGTCAACAAGGCGCAGCTTTTCATGCAAAACTTCAATGCCGTCGCGCTCGCGCTCCAGCGAAATCTCTGCGCGAATCGCGGCGTCAGACGGCGGCACGTCGCTTAAGCCTCTAACCAGAGTGTTCGCGTACATCATCGTCCCGCCGACTAATAGCGGCAATCGTCCACGCGCGTGAATCGCGTCAATCGCAGCACGACAATCGACAAGAAAGCGCGCGACCGAATACGCCTCGGTCGGCGAAATCAAATCGATCAGATGATGCGGCACGCGCGCCTGCTCTTCCGCGCTTGGTTTGGCGGTACCGATATTCATGTCGCGATAGACGAGCGCCGAATCGATGCTGACGATTTCCGCGTTGAACCGCTCTGCGAGGTCAAGCGCTGCGGCGCTCTTACCCGAGGCGGTTGGGCCGACCAGCAGAACGACGGGCAACATCGGCAGCGACATCAACGCCCACGCATGAATAGCGCGTCCAGCTCCTTGAGCGTGAGCTGATACCAGGTCGGGCGACCATGGTTGCAGGAACCTGCACGCTCGGTCGCTTCCATGTCGCGCAGCAAGGCGTTCATCTCGGCAACGGTCAGGGCGCGATTGGCGCGCACGGCGGCATGGCAGGCCATCGTCGAGAGCAATTCATCGCGGCGCGATTCGATCATGGCGCTGACACCGAGTTCATCGAGCTCCGCGAGCACACTGTGCAGCAGACCTTCGGGCGCGGCATCCGCTAACAGGCTGGGGATGCTGCGAAGCGTCAGTGCGCGTTGCCCAAGGATTCCGACATCGAAGCCAAGCATTGCCAGCGTTTCCCGATGCGTCTCAGCAGCAGCGACCTCTTTTTCGCTGGCGTTGATGACGCTGGGGATCAGCAGCCGTTGCGTCGCGACCGCCTCCGATGCCTGCGATTTCAGACCTTCATAGACGATGCGCTCATGCGCGGCATGCATGTCGACGAGCACGAGACCGTTCACGTTTTGCGCGAGGATGTAGATGCCGTGTAGCTGCGCGATTGCGAAGCCGAGCGGGAATTCGGTGGCTGGTAGGGCGGGTGTTGAAGCTGGCGGCGGCGTAGCGTTCGTCAATGCGGCACTGGGTTCGGACGCAGCAGGCATTGCCGAAAAAAAGTACGGCGTGATTCGCTCCGAGACCCCCAGATCAAGCGGCGCAGATCGCATCGGATACGTTCCGGTCCACGCCGGATTCGCCGGGGGCGTCGAAGTGTGTGTTGCAGCGCCAAATAATTTCGTAGCTGCCGACACCGCTGGCTGCTCTGCCGCATTGCCGCTCATTGCGCGCTCTACGGCGCGGCGGACGAATTGATGCACCGCCTGCGAATCACGAAAGCGCACTTCAGTTTTTGCCGGATGCACATTGACATCCACCGCACGCGGATCGAGCGTGAGTTTAAGCACGAACCCGGGCGCTGCGCCACCGTGCATTTGATCTCGCATTGCGTCGCGAATGGCGTGCAAAACCACTTTGTCGCGCACCCAGCGACCGTTCACGAACAGATGTTGCGCGTCGCGATTGGCCACGGCGCTGTTGGGCTTCAGCACAAAGCCTTCGATGGCCAGCAATCCGGCGTCAACGCTGATTTCCACACTCGCCGCCAGCCACTCCGCGCCAAGCACCGCAGCTACGCGTGATGGCCAGCTTTGTACCGGCCAGCGCTGCACCGCACGACCGTTGTGGGTCAGCTGAAGAGCGATCTCTGGGCGCACCAGACCGACACGACGCACGGCATCCAGGCAATGCGCGTATTCCGTTCCCTCCGACTTCAGGAAGCGACGGCGAGCGGGCGTGTTGAAGAAGAGCTCCGCGACAGTGACGGTAGTGCCGTTTCGTGCGCTTGCTGGCTCGGGTGCGCCGATCTCGCCGCCTTCCACTTTCAGACAAAAGGCGTTGGCTGCGCCTGCAGGGCGGCTGGTGAGCGAGAGCCGTGCGACCGACGCGATGGAGGCTAGCGCTTCGCCGCGAAAGCCGAAACTGGCAACCGCTTCCAGATCATCCAGCGATGAAATTTTCGACGTGGCATGCCGCGCAATCGCCAGCGGCAACTCGGCAACCGCGATGCCGCAACCATCGTCGGTGACCTGCATAAGCACCGTGCCGCCGCCAGCCAATTCGATATCAATGGCGCGCGCACCTCCGTCAACGGCGTTCTCCAGCAACTCTTTGAGCGCGGCGGCAGGTCGTTCAATCACTTCCCCGGCGGCAATCTGGTTAACCAGGTGATCGGGCAGGCTTCGGATTTGTCTCAAAGTGGCGACAGGCCCATTTTGCGCGGGTTTCAGCGAAGGCTGTGCTGCATTATCTGGCACAATCGCGGGCGATAAGACAGGGTCACCCGAGACGGGCGGCGTATCGCCCGCAGAGGCGGATTCAAAAGGAGCGCGTGAGTTCACGCAAATGATTGTATGCGGCTGATTTTTCCGAGACTTCCTGTTTCACTGGCTTCGATGCTGGTGTCGACCTTCGTGACGGTGTCGCCCGCCCAGGCGCAGCGCGATACGCCCGCGCAAGGCATGCTCGCGCCGGCAGCGATGAAGACCGAGGGCGTGCCAACCATCAGTCAGACGTTGGCCACCGAAATCGCACCCTACGGTGAATTTACGCCGACCCGGTTCGTCGGCTGGCATCCCGTCGAGCAGGACATGCTGATCCTGCGCCGCGCGGGTAACACGAATCAGCTCTTTCTGCTGACCGATCCGATGGGCAAGCCACAGCAATTGACCAAGGGCCGCGAGCCGGTGCGAGCCGCCGCATTTGAGCCCAAGCGCGGCGAGTACATTTTGTTTGCCCGCGACACTGGTGGCGACGAAGCGACGCAGATTTATCGGCTTGATCCGAGGACGCTGCAAGAGACTCAGCTCACGCCTCCTGGCGAATTGCATTCGCTCGGGCCGTGGAACTTTGCTCAAGACAAAGTGATCATCATGGCGCGCGCGCTTGACCGCACGGGCAAGCGGGAGGTTGCGAGTGTGGACGTGTATGCCATCGATCCGCAACAGCCCGAAGCGCGATTCAAGCTGGCCAGTTTGCCGGGCGCCGGCTGGCGCATCGTGCGCTGGCTGGATCGCGAAAATCGGCTGATCGCGAGCGAATATTTATCGTCCACCAACAGCAAGCTCTGGTCGATTGATCTCGCCACCGGCAAGCGCACCGACATCGGAACCGGAGAGGCCGACGTCGACGGCAACATCGGTGACCGCTGGTTGTATCGCAAAAAATTCGACGGTGACTTTGGCAAACTGTCGCGGGTTGATCTCAAAAGCGGTGATCGACAATGGGTGACCAAAGACATTGAAAACGATGTCGACAGCTGGTCAATCGCGCGAAGCGGCAAGCGCATCGCCGTGCTCGCAAACGCGTCCGGTCAGGCGCAGCTCAAGTTGTATGACGCTGACCTGAAACCGTTGCCGGTACCCGCGCTGCCACCCGGTTTGATCTCATCGGCTAACTGGCATCGGAACGGTCGCGATCTGGCGTTGGCCATTGAATCTGCCGAGTCGCCGGGCGAAGTGTTTTCGCTCAATGTCGAAACCGGTAACGTCGTGCGCTGGACGCAACACGCGGCTGTTAATGGTGTGAAACGGCCGTTCTCGGAAGCGGAGCCGATTGCATGGAAAAGCTTTGACGGGCTTGCGATTTCAGGCTTCATTCATCGTCCGTCGAGCAAGGATTTCCCTGGCAAGCGCCCCGTCATCATCTCGATTCATGGCGGTCCTGAGAGCCAGGCGCGACCGGGCTTTCGGGGTCGCAGCAATTACTGGATCAACGAGCGCGGCTACGCGATGATTTACCCGAACGTGCGCGGCTCGTCGGGGTTCGGCAAACGCTTTCTTGAGGCCGACAACGCGAAAAAACGCGAAGACTCGGTGAAGGACATCGGCACCTTGCTCGACTGGGTGCAGACGCAGCCCGACCTCGATACCAGCCGTGTCGCTGTGATGGGCGGCAGCTATGGCGGCTACATGGTGCTGGCGACGTCAATGATGTACAGCACCCGCCTTGCCGCCGCCTCGAACTCAGTCGGTATCTCGCATTTCGTGAGCTTTCTCGAGAACACCGAAACCTATCGCCGTGACCTGCGCCGCAGCGAATATGGCGATGAGCGCGACCCGGACATGCGCAAGTTTCTGGAGAGCATTTCGCCGCTCACGCATGCCGACAAAATCAGGTTGCCGCTGATGGTCAGTCACGGCAAAAACGACCCGCGCGTTCCTTACACTGAAGCCGAACAGATCGTGAAGAAAGTACGGGCCAACGGCTCGCCAGTCTGGTACTTGCTCGCTGAGGACGAAGGTCATGGATTCGCGAAAAAGGCGAATGCTGATTTTCAGTTTGCGGCGATGACTACTTTTTACGACCGGTATTTGCTGAAGCGGCTGCACTGACACAGCAAGGCTTGGAAGCCGTCTTTTTGTGCAACCGTGACTGGCGCGCTGTCGAATTGCGCTTTTAACGCAAAACCGCTATGCCCAATCCTTGCCGAATCAGAGCCGTCAGGATGCGTTCTTCATAGCGATAAAACGCCGAATAATTGCCGCGTGAGCCTTCTGGATTTGCGCCTATGCCGCCGACTAGAAAGATCACGCCGTCGCTGGTTTTCGGATCGAACACGAAGGCAGACGTGAGGCCCCACGCGTCGCCCAGATGGCCAACTCCCGTGAACCCGCCGCGCTCCACCAGCCGATCGCCCCGCTGCGGGCCGCTGATGTCGAGGAAGTGCTGATTGCCTAACCCCCACTCGTTGAACAGTTGATGCGCATCACCGAATTCACTGGTGCCGCCATTCGGTCGTGACGCATCGAATCGCCATTGCCTGGCGAGCATTTGCGCGACAGTTTCCGCTTTGAGCAAACGAACACCGTCCACTTCACCACCGCCTGTGAGGAGGCGCATCAGTTTCGCCAGCCCGGCGGCGGACAGACGACAGGCGCCTTGCGGTCCAAACGCCGTTCCATTGCTGCCGATGACGTAATCGCCCTTTGCGCGTGGCACCGGCGCTTCGTTGTGATAGTCATCGACTTGCGCCATCCATGGACCGTTTGCGGGCGACGAGTCCCAGATTTCCTGTCCGTCGATTTCTTTGCGTTTGCGATAGAGCGTCGCTGTGTCCGCAAGATCGGCAGCGGTAAAATCGGCTGGATGAAATCCGCCGCGAATACCCAGCGGCGCGAATAAAAGCTGTTGCATCAGCCGGTCAAAGCGCTCCCCGGTCGCGCGCTCCATCACTGTGCCGATCACGCCCCACGGGAGATTTGCGTACTGAAAATACTGTCCCGGTGCCGCGTTCTTCGCCCACATTGCGCCTTTACCGTAAAGCCGTCCGCCGGGAACGAGCACGTCGCGAATCGGTGTCATGTACTCCCAGTAATAGCCAGCGTCATCGCGGAGCGACGAGGTGTGTGTGAGCAACTGCCGGAGCGTGATCGGCGTGCCGGGGAAGTGCGGGTTGCGCAACGACCAGCCGAGATACCGGCTCACATCAGCGTCAAGCGACAAAGTGCCCGCCTCGACCAGTCGCATCACGCCAATCATGGTGACGAGCTTGGAGATTGAGGCGATGCGATACATCGTGCGCGCGTTTGCAGGCAGGTTGTTCGCGGGGTTTGCGTTGTCGATGTATCGATGGCCAAAATGGTTCTGGTACACCACTTCGCCGTTCTTGATTGCGAGCACGGACAGGCTGGCAAGAGGAAGTTGCGGATCGCTGACGACGCGGGCCAATTCAGCGTCAAGCGTTGCCATTCGATCAGCCGGCAGACGCATCGTGCGCGTCGTCGTGTGATTGCACGCAGCGAG
>JAYWAQ010000032.1:0-2644 GCA_043782305.1 Burkholderiales bacterium | reverse complement strand
CGAGCATCAAGCCAATCCATAGCGCGAGCAAACCGACAACCATCATCCACGCGGTTTTTGTTGCCGGGTTAGAAACGCTTTGCAGCCAGCGCCCAGTGAAAACGCCAAACAACAGAGTAGCGACTGCTGGCAAAGTGCTTAGCAGTCCTTCCGGATCCCATGTCTTCGACTGCACCCACAAATGCCCGCTCATCACCGCACGATCAATGAACGCGCCGACGTCCCGGCCAGGTTCGAGCACGCAAGTGACAACGACGCCGTTCGCATCCGGCACGGGAACCAGCAACTGCACCAACGCATAAAAGACCAGCAGTCCGACGGCCCACACAACCTGCCCGCGCAAATCACACCAAATCACAACCGGCGCAGCGACGACGATGCACAACCCGATGCGCTGCAACACGCCGGGATAGCGCAAGGTTTCGAAGCTGAATGCGGGAATGAAGTTGAGTGTGAGGCCAATCAAGATGATGATGGCTGCGCGCCGCCACAACTGAAGCATGACCCTGCTTTTCGATACGCCAGCAGCGAGCGCGCGCGTAGTCGAGAACGTGAGCGACACTCCACAAATAAACAGGAAGAACGGAAATATCCAGTCGGTGAATGTCCAGCCGTTCCACGCCGCATGCCGCAGCGGCGCGTAGATGTGCGCCCAATCACCGGGATTGTTGACCAGCACCATCGCCGCAATCGTGAAGCCGCGAAATACATCGAGCGACAACAGGCGCGGGGCGGCTCGGCCCCCTCTCCCCTGGCGGGAGAGGGCTGGGGTGAGGGGGATCGTGGCTTGCGCAACCACGTGGGTTGCTAGCGCCGCCGTCTCCCTCTGCCCCAACCCCTCTCCCGCCGGGGGGGAGGTGAGATGAATGACCTCTGGCTCGCTGTGCATCGCAGCTAGTCTTTCAACGCCAAACGCACATCACCATCACTCTCATTGATCCGACGCAACGCCGCGTCCGCATCAATGCCACGCAGAATCATCACAATCGCGACCTTCACGCGGAAGCGACAGGCTTTGAGTGCGGTCTCGGCAACGACTTCGTCAGCGCCGGTCGCGAGAGCTGTCAGCCGGATGGCCCGCGTGAGCAACTTGGCGTTGGTCGGCACGAGATCCACCATCAAATTGCCGTAGACCTTGTGCAACCGCACCATGATGGCTGTCGACAACGTGTTGAGCGCGATTTTTTGTGCGGTGCCTGCTTTGAGTCGCGTGCTGCCGGAAACCATCTCTGCGCCGGTGTCGAGCGTGATGCCGATCTCGGCTTGTGCGCAGACGGATGAATCCGCGTTGTTCGCCATACCAATCGTGAGTGCATGCGCGGCACGCGCGGCGCGCATAGCGCCCAGCACGTAGGGCGTGGTGCCCGATGCGGCGAGCGCGATCACCACATCGTTCGTTGTGGGCAGCAATTTCAGAATGTCGGCTGCGCCCTGTGGATCGTTGTCTTCGGCTCCCTCAACTGCACGATAAATCGCGCCCGGCCCGCCCGCCAGCAACGCGAGCGCGCGCTCGGACGGCCACGCGAACGTTGGATAAAGCTCAACACTATCAAGCAGCCCCAGTCGCCCGGACGTGCCCGCTCCGATGTAGATCAAGCGCCCGCCCGCCTTGATGCGCGGCACCGCGGCCTCCACCGCACGCGCAATGTCGGCGCTGGCGCGTGCGACGGCCTGCGCAGCGCGAGCCTGATCCTCTACCAATGCAGCGACCAGCGCACCGACGGAGTACGTGTCGAGGTCAGCGTGCTCCAGGCTGGGACGCTCGGTCGTGAGCACCTTTCTCTTCATGTTGTTTTGGTTACTTTATTCAAATGCGGCGGTCGGTCAGGATCATGACCACGCGCGCGCGCCAGAGCCTCAACCATGGGATAAAAACTTTGCACGATGGAGACCGTGTCGAGCGCGTCGTGCGCTGTGCTCACCACCGGAAGCTCAACATGCGTATGGCTCGATGCGGCGGCAAGCAGCACGCGCGCGCCACGTCCACGCAGATCATCCGCCAGCGCAATCAGCTCCGCCTGACCAGGACCGCGCGGCGCCAGCACCATGACTGGATAGCCCGCTTCAATCAACGCCAACGGACCATGTTTGACCTCGGCCGCAGAAAAAGCCTCGGCCTGAATGCCGCACACTTCCTTGAACTTGAGCGCCATCTCGGCAGCAATCGCGAGGCTCGCGCCGCGCCCGATGACGAACAGCCGATCCGCGTCGCGCAATGCTTCGATACCTGGTGACCAGTCGCTTTCCGCCGCAACGGCAAGCGTTTCCGGCAATGACGGCAACGCCGCGCGCAAGTCATCGTCATTGGCCCACGCTGCATAAAGTCGAAGCCCCGCTGCGAGCTGCGCGATGAAGCTTTTGGTCGCGGCGACGCTCTGCTCCGTGCCCGCCTGCAAGTCAACCACATGATTCGCCGCCTTCGCGAGCGGCGAATTGGTGTCGTTGACAAAGGCAGCCGTCAACGCGCCACGCGCAGCAAGTGCGGTCATCGTTTGAACGATATCCGGGCTCTGGCCCGATTGCGAAAAACTCAATGCGGCGAGACCATCGCCCTTGATCGGAGCGTGATGCAGTGTGATGACTGAAGGAGGAAGCGACGTTACCAGCAGCCCCATGCGCGACATCAACAGGTAACCCAAATGGC
>JAYWAQ010000031.1:0-2646 GCA_043782305.1 Burkholderiales bacterium | reverse complement strand
GCGCCACTTGCGAAAGCTACAGCTGCTCGCTCAACAAGTCATCGCCTCCATGCGCTGACCTGGGTGCTGTGTGCACCTGAAACTCGGCAGAAAGCTGTGCCAGCGTCTCGTCTTCGCGATGGACGGCCAAAGCCAACTTGGCTTTGATTCCCGCACTCGAATTGGTGCGCCGGATCTTGGCAACGGCCGACTTCTTCTTCATCATGAAAACTCCAGTTCGCGAGTGCTTTTCACGCCTCGCCTTGTGCCCTGAAGTTTCGCTTAAGTCGCTGTCTGAATTTGCCGAGCCGCTTCTAGTTAAAGCGACACGGCGTTTTTTGCGCGTTGTGAACAACGCGCTGCTAGGATCACTATGGCTTGGCGCAGAAGTTAATAAACTCGCCGTCCCATCCCATTTCTTTGACCATGTAGTCGTACATCGCTTGATTGGTAAGGTAGCGATGATTGCCGTCGTCACCCGGACGGGAACGAAATGCACGCCAAATTGGCTGCTGACCTGCAGGGCAAGTCGCCACCGCACCTAAGCCGATAGGAAGTGCAATAAATGAATCAATCCCTTCGTTACAAAAAAACTTGTTGGGGACGTCGCTGCAATTAGTCGACGAAACGCGCTCTTTACCACTATTGGTGATCGCCATCTTGTCCGCATCTAAGGCCGTGTAAAACGTGGAGCCTCTTGTGCCGTTCCTCGCAGCACCCGGTATGAAATAGCGACTGATAGCCGATGTACCCACGGCCATTGCCGGTTCAGCTTTGAACGAATAACCCGTTCGGTACCAAAGCGGATTTGCCTGCGTGTCTCTAACAGTATCCAGCGCGGTCTTTTCGGCCTCGCGAGTCGTCATCCAGTAGAAATTGAATTGTGGATTGAAATATTCAACCATCGTGGCCTGAACGCTGGTGGTCGCCGGAATCACTGCACTTGGCTGCAGGAACGGGGCGAGTTTAGTAAACAATAAATCCATGCGCGAGAAGCGATCCAGTCCGCTCGGATTACTGCACGATGCGACGCCACCTTCAAGGCCACCGCGAAGCTCATAAAAACCGCCCGCTGAGTTGAGTGTAAATAAGCCCGCACCGGTGGAGCCTGCCTCGGTAGTGCCACTAGTCCAGCGCACGGAAATGTAGCTGTCTTTGAGAGCCTGGGAGCGCGGCTGCCCATCAAATGCGGTTGGCCCCTGAACATATCCCAATGCATTGCCCTGCGAGAATTTCTTCAGATCGCCCTGCGGGTGATGCACGCTGACGGCCGTTGTGCCTGCTGGAATGACAGTGGCGTTCCACGCGGAGCGAACCGCACCCACTGGCGGCGGCTGACGCATTTGCACTAGAGCGACATCCATCGTAGGGTCGTTTACTAACAGCGTCGCTCCGCCTGCGACGAGTTGAAACGGGGGTGTGGAGACACTGTTGCAGGCGATCGCGTCGAAGAACCAGTAGGTATTGAGCGTTGACGCTGCAGCCTGATTGCTCACGCACTGAGACGCCGAAAAAAAGTAGTCCGCGCCGGAGGTTGAGTTAAGCAGCGTTCCAGTGCATAGGAAAGTGTTGCCGCCGTCGGTAACAACCATTTTTGCGGTCGCCTTGGCGATATTCAGTAGTGCTGCGCTTGGATTGGCGACACAAGCGATATCAATGTTGCAAGAGCCGGCCGAGGTGATGTCGCGAGCATCCTTCCTCAAATCGGTGCCGACCACGACCAGATGCGACAGCCCTTCAAACGTCACGTTAAATTGCGATGGCTCTGCGTTCGGCAATACGCGAAGTTCGACGGTAGCGGTATTGCCCTCGAGCACAGGCGACCACGCGGTTTCGGCGCTGGATATTGCGTCTGACCGAAAAACCTGATCACGTCCGCTGCCTGTGAAGCGCAGCTCCAGGCCGCTTGTTGGACCCTGAATTCGATACGCGATTCGAAGGCCCGCGGCTTCCGTGGTGACCACCTGCACGTGTGTGGTGCGGCTTCCGTCGCTCTGCGTTGTCCAGTTAAGTGCAGCCAGCGGCAGCGCGCGTAATTCCGCAGGGATCTCCCGTGGATAGCCGATTTGCGTTGGCTTCAGTTGCCGACTTTCCGCAGAAACTGATTTTGCGGAAGACGCAGTTTCAGGTCCCGTCCACGGGGCGAGGTCGATGCGATAAGCCTCTCCTGCACCGCCTACGAACCGTTCTATCACGGCGGCTTTGGCCGACTCGACCTCCGCCTGCGGCATGCTACGTGCCATACTCGGGATGGCAAGGGCATCCGATGTCGGATAGTGCGGGAAGTTCAATGCGCCGCGCTGGCTTTCAGCCTGCGCGTTGATGGCAATGGCTGCCATGCTTAACTGCGCAGCAACGAGCAGCGGTTTGCTGAAAAATTCAAAGTAGTCAGACTTCATGAGGACTCCTGGACGAAATTAGAGACGGAGGGTGATGGAGGGGAAATGTCGATGAGGTTGCATCTTTTTGTCTTCGAGAGTTGGGGATGTCACCGCGCCGCAAGGGGAAATTGGCGCGGTGACAAAACTTTCAACTCATCGCGGCTTACTGGTTAGCCGGCTCTCCGTTCCTGCCATTCGGCGAACCAGGGATCGGGTGACGCAGGTACGGGAAGGCATTGTCAAACTGGCTGTCTTCAACGAGCACACCATCGGTGTAGGGCAGCGC
>JAYWAQ010000030.1:0-7344 GCA_043782305.1 Burkholderiales bacterium | reverse complement strand
ATTCGTCGATCACGACGACGATAAACGGCATTTCTTCGATAGGTTCCGGTGCGTCCGGCGTGAGCGAGAACGGGTTGGTCAGCGGCGTGCCTCTGGCCTGCGCTTCACGAACTTTCTGGTTAAAGCTGGAGAGCTGGCGCACGCCCGTATGCGATAGCAGTCGATAGCGGCGCTCCATCTCGTTCACGCACCAGTTCAAACCATTCGCGGCGAGACGCATGTCGGTGACTACGGGACATAACAAATGCGGAATGCCCTCGTAAATCGACAGCTCCAGCATTTTTGGATCAATGAGCAACAGCCGCACCTGTTTCGGCTCCGCCTTGTACAAAAGCGACAGGATCATCTGGTTGATACCGACCGATTTACCGGAGCCTGTAGTGCCCGCCACGAGGCAATGCGGCATACGACCGAGATCGCTCACCACAGGTCGCCCGGCGATGTCTTTGCCCAGCGCCATCGTGAGCAAGCTTGAAGAATCGTTATAGACCGCGCTGCCGAGAATTTCGATCAGTGCAACGCTTTGCCGCTGCGGATTTGGCACCTCCAGACCCATGCAGGCTTTGCCGGGAATCGTCTCCACCACGCGAATGCTCATGACGCTCATTGCGCGCGCCAGATCCTTGGCAAGATTGACAATCGAGTTGCCCTTTACGCCGACATCAGGCTCGATTTCGTAGCGCGTAATCACGGGCCCTGGATAGGCCGCGAGCACCTTTACCGGCACATTGAATTCAGCAAGTTTTCGCTCAATCAGACGCGATGTAAATTCAAGCGTTTCGCTGGAAACAACCGGTTGATCTCTCGGTAGTGGCTCAAGCAACGAGAGCTGCGGCAACACTGAATCGGGAATGTCGGAAAACAGTGTTGTCTGCTTCTCCCGCTCAACGCGTTCCGACAAAACAACGGGCTCAAAGGTTTCGACAATCCGGATCGGTTCGTGCGCTTCGACGCGCTTGGTTTCTTCACGAACATAAAGTTCGCGCAGCTCAACTTCAGGCGCGGCGATCTCATGATCGCGCTGCATTTCGCGCACTTCTTCGCGCTTTTCGCGCCAACTCGAAAAGCCATCCAGCATGAGCGAACCGACCCATTCACTCACGCGAAGCCAAGGAATCGCGAACGCAAGGCTTAAACCAATAAAAACCATCACTATCAGCAACAACGTACTGGGCACGAAGCCAATCAGCCGAAGCAGCGGGAAGGCGAGCGTCTGCCCGACCGCACCACCCGCCCCTTGCGGCAATCCGGCGAAGAGCCGGTGCATGCCGAGCGCTTCGAGGGTGCCGCTCGCAAGCAGAAGCAGCAGCAGGCCGCCGAAGCGCCAACTGATCCCAAGGGTGACCGATCGATCCGCACTCTCGTCATCCGCCGCAACAGACGAACGAACTGCGGGCTTTGGCATCGGCGGCATTGCCCGCCACGTCGCGAGCGCTGCAAATGCAATCAGCCACCAGATGGTTGCGCCAATTACGAAATAGCCGATATCACTCGCCCATGCACCAGTGGCGCCAAGCCAGTTCTTGACGCGCGACGCGCTACCCGTCGTCGACCACGCCGGGTCCGCCGCGCTAAAACTTGCAAATGCAACCACGGCTAGCAGCACCACGGCAACCGCGATCAGCCACACAACCCAGCGGCGCAGCGCTTCCAGTCGCGACGATGCTGGCGAACTCGCACGCGCCGAGCGGACGCGGCGATTGCCAGGTGTACGAAAAATAAAGGTTCTCAAGCGCTCAATCATGACCGAATTTTATTGACGAGCGCAACAAAAAAGGCGCCGTGCATTCACAGGGCGCCTTTTTCAGGAAGACCAACCGAATCAATACTTACTTCGCAGAATGGACGTTTGTGCCGCAAAATGCGCTGCGAGGTTCTCGATATCCTTTTTGGACAACGTGGTTGCAAAGCCCTTCATGATCGCGTTGTTGCGGTCACCCGACTTGTAGTCACGCAGTGCTTTTGCGATGTAGTCTGGATGCTGACCCGCGAGACGCGGAAAATTGGCGTCCGCGCTATTGCCGTCAGCGCCGTGACAGGCCGAGCACACTTCCTTCGCCTTGGCCGCCCCGGCTGCCATGTCGGCAGCCGACACTACACCTACCAACGCGAGGCTAGAAAAAATTGCAACAAGCGCTCGCATTATTTGGCCTCCGAGTAATAAGCAGCCAAATCGGCCATGTCCTTGTCCGACAGTGATACCGCGATTCCACGCATGCTCGGATGCTTGCGCTCGCCCGACTTGTACGCCTTAAGAGCGTTGACCAAATAAGCAGCATGTTGACCGCCAATGCGTGGAACGCTGTACACCTCTGGATAGGCCGTGCGCCAGCCTTCAATGCCGTGACAGCCCTGGCATCGTTGAATAAGTTGGGAGCCTGCTTTGGCATCGCCGGCTGGAGCGGGAGCTTGCGCCATTGCCATCGAGCAGCTGAGGCTCACGAGGGCGGAGGCACAAAGCGTAATAAACGCGTTGCGTATCATGGAATCGGATGTGCTGAAAGTTTCGGGAAATCTTTGCAATTATAAAGGGGAAAGCGCTATGTGGTTAGCCGATACCCCTTGAAACGGTCGGCGCGAACTTCAACTACTATTCGTATTCATTGCCAGCCTTTTAGAGCATTCAGGAGCAGAACCCTCATGAGCGACAACATTACTCACGTTACTGACGCCACATTTGACATGGACGTTTTAAAGTCTGGCACGCCTGTGCTGGTGGACTTTTGGGCCGAATGGTGTGGCCCGTGCAAGATGATTGGTCCGATTCTGGAAGAAGTCGCCGTGAGCCACGCCGGACGCGTCAAAATCGCCAAAGTCGACGTTGATGACAACCGCGAAATTGCTGCCAAGTACGGAATTCGCGGCATCCCGACGCTCATGCTGTTCAAGAACGGCGAGCTGGCGGCTCAAAAAGTGGGCGCATTGTCGAAAGCGCAACTCACCGCCTTTGTTGACAGCAACGTCTAACCCCGTCACAATTCGTCCTTGTTGCAGCCCCGCCGTCCTGGTGGGGCCTGAATTTCCCTACAAAGCCCTAGAAATCATCGCGCAATAAAGCGCAACTGATCTTTCACATTCTTAGCGTGCCTGCTCCGATGTTGTTCGTTGAGCGGCTTGCTCCCCGTCGCCGCTTCGGGAATCTTCAAGCGACATTCCCCACCTTTAACAGCATGAACATAGCTGAACTCAAAACAAAATCTGCCGCAGAACTCCTCGAAATCGCGCTCGCAAATGAGCTTGAGAACGCGAACCGACTCCGAAAACATGACCTGATCTTCGCGCTTTTAAAGCAGCAGGCGAAGAAGGGCGAAGCCATCGTTGGCGCTGGCGTGCTGGAGGTTTTGCCCGACGGCTTCGGTTTCTTGCGCTCGCCTGAAGCGAGCTATTTGGCGGGCACAGACGACATCTACATTTCACCGTCGCAAATTCGCCGTTTCAACCTGCATACGGGTGACTCGATTGAAGGCGAAGTGCGCACCCCGAAGGAAGGCGAGCGCTACTTTGCGCTGACCAAACTCGATCAGGTCAACGGTTTCCCGCCAGAGGCCGGCAAAAACAAGGTTTTGTTCGAAAATCTGACTCCGCTCTTCCCCGATAAAGTGCTCAAACTTGAGCGCGACATCAAGGCTGAAGAAAACATCACTGGTCGCGTGATCGACATCGTTGCGCCGATCGGCAAAGGCCAGCGCGGACTCCTCGTCGCGCCACCAAAATCCGGCAAAACGGTCATGTTGCAGCACATTGCTCACGCGATTGCCAGCAACCATCCCGACGTTGTATTGATCGTCCTTTTGATCGACGAACGGCCAGAAGAAGTCACCGACATGCAACGCACGGTGCGCGGCGAAGTGGTCGCCTCAACGTTCGACGAACCGGCCACACGCCACGTGCAGGTCGCCGAAATGGTGATCGAAAAGGCCAAGCGCCTGGTTGAACACAAAAAGGATGTGGTGATCCTGCTGGATTCGATCACCCGGTTAGCACGTGCTTACAACACGGTTATGCCTTCATCTGGCAAAGTGCTCACGGGTGGCGTCGAAGCCAACGCGCTGCAACGCCCGAAGCGCTTCTTCGGCGCGGCGCGCAACATCGAAGAAGGCGGTTCACTCACCATTATTGCGACCGCGCTGATCGATACCGGCAGCCGCATGGACGACGTGATTTACGAAGAATTCAAAGGCACCGGCAACATGGAAATCCATATGGATCGTCGCATGGCTGAAAAGCGCGTCTACCCCGCCATCAACATCGGTCGCTCGGGCACTCGTCGCGAAGAGCTCCTGCTTGAACCCAGCGTGCTGCAAAAAACATGGATCCTGCGCAAGCTCTTCTCCGAAATGGACGAGATCGAAGCGATGGAAAAACTGCAAAAACACATGCGCGATACCAAGAACAATAAGGAGTTCTTTGAGGCGATGACGCGGGCGCGATAGCGCGTGGTAACGGTATTTGCCAAGAAAGGCCGCGCATGAATAGCGCGGCTTTTTTTCGTCCGGATTCGCCAAGAGCTTTCGCCGGGCACGCCAAGTAACGTAACGATCAACTGCTAATTTTCAAACCATCGAACATAGACGACATCCGCTACTGCCCCTAGCGAGATTCGACTGACGCCAACTCCACGGCTTTCACCGCGCGGTTGCGGCCACCCTGCTTGCCTTCGTACATCGCGCGATCCGCGATCAGCATCAGCGCGTGCGGATCGGTCGCCTGCGCCGGAGCCAACGCGTAGCCCACCGTGACACCGACGATCAACGGCCCGTCGGTGACCGTCGCCAACGCCAACGGCCTGGAAAGCTCCGACACCAGCGTGTTGGCGATCCGGTCGGCCTCGGCTTCATCGCGAAGGTCTGTCGCTACAACCACAAACTCGTCGCCACCCGTGCGCGCCACGGTGTCGGTTTCGCGCACCGCCGAACGCAGACGTTTGGCCTCGACGCGCAGCAGATCGTCACCGACATCATGGCCGTAGCGATCGTTCACCGGCTTGAAGCGATCAAGGTCGAGCACAAACAATCCCACCAGCGCACCGGGCCGCGCCGTCTTCATGGCGGCATTGAGCGCATCGTTGAGTCCGCGCCGGTTGGCGAGCCCGGTCAATGCGTCGGTGTAGGCAAGCGACAGTAGTATCTCTTTTTCGTAGCTCGCGCGCTGCGCTGAAAGCCGAATGGAACGCGTGCGATGCCCGAGCACGTACATAAACATCAGCATGTCGATTGTTGCACCGATCTGAAAAGAATGCAGCGACCAAAAGCTCGCGCCGATCTGCCCGCGAATCACACCTGTGATGATGAAGGTGCCCAAGGTGTAAATGACCCAGGCCAGCACCAACGCGATGCCCACCTCGTCGCCTCGCCAGGCGCGACTCATCGCAATCGGCAGCGCGAGGCCCGCCGGCACCAACCCGAGCACCCCAATGATCGCCGTCAACATCCGGTTGTCAAACGCATCAAAGCAATACACCAACAGTAGCGCCGCGCACAGCCACGCTCCTGCTGGCATCAAACGTGCAAACCAGCGCGGCGAGCCGGTATCGGTCAGCACCTGATAGAAAAACAGAAACGACCCGAGTGTGGCCACCAGCGAGGTGATGCCCGGCGCGTGGCGCTGAAACCAGAACATGTCGGTCCACAAAAATTGCGTGCCAGTGCCAAATTGCAGCATCGAAAACACCGCACTGCCGAGCACCAGTATCGCGTACGAAAGATACTCCCGTTCGCGAAGCAAAAACCACTGAATCAGGCTGTATGCAAAGAGCATCAGTGCGACACCGACCAACACGCCCTGCACCATTTGCTCGTACGATGACGCCGCATGAAACGCCGCTGGACGACTCAAGCGCACCGGCAATACCAGCGCTCCGTCGCTCGCCGCGCGCACATACAACACCTGCTGGTCGCCCGCTTGCAACGTCAGCGGCACAGCGTGACTGCGGCTGCGCAGCGGACGCTCCGCAAACGGACGCAAACTGCCCAACTTCCAAGACTGCACCAGCGCGTCGCCACGTAGTGCGTAGATGTCCAGCTGCTGCAACGGCGGGTAATCGATGTCGAAAATCCACTCGCCGGTTGCGTCAGGTGACACCGCAAGTGGAATGCGCAGCCACGTCACGCCCGAAGCTGTTCCAAGCGTCGCGTACGCGCCCGTCGGTGCAACAAACGCATCCGGTGTGCGCAGCACGTCGTCAATCGTCTTCCGACCTTCCACGTCGCGCAGCACACGCACAGCAGGCCACAACGGCAGCGACGATTCCGTGCCCGCAACCTGCGCCGCCGAACTCTGTGCTGCAACCGGCAGTGCTGCGAGCGTGATCAAGACTGCAATCGCCAGCCCAATCACCGATCCGAGCCACTTCATCACGCCGCTTGCGCGAGTTCGATATCGCGTCCGGCCAGCGGCGCGCATCATGAGCGCGCTTCTCCGCCCCAGGTGCCGCGCGTCGTGAGCCAGTCTTCAATGCGATTGATCCACGACGGGGCTTTTGCATCGTCGCTCCATGCGCGAATCGTCTCCTGCATGCGCAGACTGAGCGAGCCTGGCAAACGCAGGGGCCGCGTTTGATCCATCAAGAATTCACTCATCAGGTGATACCCGACGACGCGCGTGAGCATGCGCGTCAACGAAAACTGCGGGAACAGCAGGCGCGCCACACTATCAATCGCCCACGCCACGCCAAGCGAGACCCAGAAAAACACATCCGCAATCAGCGTTGAACGCGCCTTGATGCCAACCGCTCGTGCCGTCCCGGTGCCGCACAGCAACCGCGCCATCGGTATCGGAAAAAACCGTACCACCGGCAACTTGATCGTCGCTCCCATGGCGTCCATCAACGCGCCACCCAATGCCGGACGCGCATCGACAGCGCCCTCACGCAAATGCTTATACCGCCGCTGCATGTGCTCGAATAGCGCACGTGCGTCGTCCATCGTGTCCACCATCAATTCACGCTGCACCCCCAACGAATGTGCCGACACATTCCACGCGTGCAGCACCGCCTCCTCGTCGCTTGCCGAAAGCGGCAAATGCAGCGAGCGCATGCCTTTCAGGAACACATCGCTAAACGTCAAGAGCGTGTACGCCAGTTGCAACTGGCTGCACGGCTGCCCTTGCTGAGCAGCGTCCCAACCGTGCCGTGCCAGCGCGCTGTAAATGCCTCGCGTTTCGCTACCGCCGTCGGTCGTTGTAGGCAACGCCGGCAATGCCGCCACCAGCCCGGACGCGGCCGAAGGATTGCCGCGCAGGATCAGATTGCGAATCATCGCGTGAATCAGCCGTACCTTCAGCACTTGCGCGATACCGCCGCCGTCAGGTGTGGTCAGCCCGCCCTTCATCATCACCGGAAACACC
>JAYWAQ010000029.1:0-2649 GCA_043782305.1 Burkholderiales bacterium | reverse complement strand
CCGCACGGGCTCGCCAATAGCGCGGGTGCGGCTCGCCGGTGCGCGCGAGATATTCGCCGGACGCCAGGAATTGCTCAAACTGAGCGTTGCTGACGGGCGTATGGTCGATGCTGAATTCATCCACGAAGACGGTGTGCGCGGTGCGCTCGTTGTCAAAGCTGAAGCCCGAGTCGGCGGCACCGCCGTAGCCGCAACGCAGCTCTCCCGCCGCAACGACGATCTCGCCCGGACGGTGCATCGAGGGCATCGGGCGTACCCAGGCGGGCGCGGCGCTCGCGACGGTCTGCGCGCACCACGCTAGCGCCTCCAGATGCATCGCTTCGTGAAACAGCGACAGCCGATACGGGTACAGCGCCGCGTCCGTCGACGGCGTCTCGTCCAGACATGCCAGCGCCGACAGCACCGCCGTGAGCGATGCGTCGAGATAATGCAACGTGCTTTCGCGCGTTAACGCGCTCAGGTGCCAGCGCGCGTCATGCGCCACCAGGTTTGAGTTGAGCATCGCATCGGCCTCCGCCCACAGCGACGGTTGCGCAGCCACCGTGTCGCCCGACGACGTAGTCTGAGCACCGCGTACACACCACCATTCGGCAAACCACGCGATGTGCGCGCACTCCCAGAGCGGCGGATTGATGCCGTTCTCAACGGGGGGCCAGAGCGCGGCGTCCGGCAGCTTGACGACGAAGTCGCGGGTGAGTTTTCGGAGTTTGATCAACGCGCTGGCGAGCGCCGCACCGTCCAGCGTACGCGCGCTTTGACCGGCACCGATGTGCGCCCTGTGCGATAGTTGCTCCGTGAAACCCGAATTAATCATTGTCTCCCCAGCCAGGCCCGAAGCCAACAACGGCAACTGGCACACGGCCGCGCGCTGGGCGCGTTTCCTCGCTCGTGATTATGCGGTGAAAGTGGTCGAACGCTGGTCCGCAGGAGATTCGATCCCGGCCGCTTTGCTCGCGCTACATGCGCGGCGCTCGGCTGATTCCATCGCGCAATATCGACTGGCCCGGCGTACTGGTGGATTGGTCGTCGCGCTGACCGGCACCGATGTCTACCGCGACATTCACGAGGACGACACGGCAAAAGAGTCGCTTGCGATGGCAGATCGGCTGGTGGTGTTGCAGCCGGGCGCGATGGATGAGCTCTCCGCAGAAATGCGCGCCAAGTGCGACGTCGTATTTCAGTCTGCGCCGTCGCTCAAACCTGCCGTGCGCCACATGCGCCATTTTGAGGTGGTTCAGGTCGGGCATTTGCGCCACGAGAAAGATCCGTTCACGCCGATCACGGCGCTGCGCATGCTGCCGCCTGAGAGCCACATTCGCCTCGTGCATATCGGCACCGCGCTCGATACCCATCACGCCGACACCATGCGCATCGTGACGCGCGACGAACCGCGCCTGAAGTGGCTCGGAGGCCTCTCTCGCAGCCAGACGCGGCAGCGCATCAAGCGCGCGCATGTGCTGGTGATCGCGAGCCGCATGGAAGGCGGTGCCAACGTGATCGTCGAGGCCGTGACCGCTGGCGTGCCTGTCATCGCGAGCCGAATCAGCGGCAACGTGGGCATGCTGGGCGAGGACTATCCGGGTTATTTCACCCTGGGCGACGCGGCGGATTGTGCGGCGATTTTGCGTCGTGCCGAGACCGATCAGGTGTTTTATCAACGGCTGTCTAAAGCTTGTGCCAAGCGTGCCGTAAATTTTGTTCCGGAGCACGAAGCACGTGCCATTCGTGCGAGCGTGGCGCGGGCGCAGCTAGCGCCAATCATCGGTGGTTTGTCGCGCGCATAGGGTTCGCTGAGCCCGGCCCAATGACTCACGTGACACGACGCTAGGCGCTGAGCGCTTTTTCGAAATACTTGACGCCGGGCAAGTCGCGAAAGTGAGCATCTTGCGTGTAAACGGTCGCGTTGCGCAGTTGTGCCGTTGCATAAATCAACGCGTCCGCCATCGGTAATTTATGGTCGCTGCTCAGCTTTGCGGCATACAGCGCCACCGCTTCGTCGATGACGGCAACGATGCCCAGTTTCAGTTGCGCGACGGCGACAAAGGCTTTGTCCTCGCCAAAATCGGCGCGCACTTTCTTGAACACTTCGTAGAGCACCACCGTCGGCACGATCAGCGTTGACGTGCTCTCAATCGCCGCGGCGAAGTGCTTTGCTGATGGGCTATCTGCAAAATATTCGAGCCAGCCCGACGTATCGACAATATTCATTCGCGATCGTCATCGCGCTCGAAATCGGTCGTCATTCCACGCAGCAGGCCGCGCGCTTCCGTCATCGGGCGCACCGGAATGAATTCGATGCGCTCGCCGTACTGCACCACCTGCATCGGCATGCCTGCCTTGAGATTCATCGCCTCGCGAATCTCCTTGGGCACCACCACCTGAAATTTGGGTGAAAGCGTCAGTGTGCTCATAGTGAATGACCGTTTCTTATCTTATCGATGTGAATATCGTTTAACATATTCTATATCGATCAATCATCTACGCCGCACATCGTCAAAGCGTGCCCAGTTGCGCAGGGCGGCAGTACTCACCTTGCGTAGGCGGCGCATAGCCTATCTATTTCAGTGCTTCACATCGCTGTACGAGGCGGGCAGCGCCCGCCCGACCATTACCCCAAAGGGAGCGTCAGCCCGCGCGCCATAATTGACG
>JAYWAQ010000028.1:0-2654 GCA_043782305.1 Burkholderiales bacterium | reverse complement strand
GAACTGATTGAGCCGCTCGGTCGCGGCGGCATGGGCAGCGTATGGCGCGCGCGCTATATTGACGGCCGCATGAAGCGCGACGTCGCGGTGAAGCTGCCCGCCACCTCGGACAACCCCGCAGCACTGGCGTCGCTGCGCGAACGCTTCGCCCGCGAGCGTGATTTTCTGGCGCAGCTTGAACACCCAAATATCGCGCGCCTTTACGACACCGGAATCAGCGATTCAGGGCAGCCGTACCTCGCGATGGAATACGTAGCAGGCGAGCCCATCGACAGCTATTGCGACCGCCACCGCCTCACCATCAAAGCTCGGCTGACGCTGTATTTGCAAGTGCTAGACGCGGTGGAATTCGCGCATCGACAGCTCGTATTGCATCGAGATTTAAAGCCCGGAAATGTGCTGGTCGATGCCAACGGGCAAGCGCGATTGCTCGACTTCGGTGTGGCAAAACTGCTACCCGAAACCAATGGCACCGCAAGCCCTGCTGCATCAAATTCAGCAGGCACCGATCTCACAGAAATGGCCGGTGCCGCCATCACCTTAGCCTACGCCGCGCCCGAGCAAATCAACAACGGCAGGCTTTCCACAGCCACCGACGTCTACGCCCTTGGCGTCATGCTTTACCAGCTGCTCACTGGCAGCACGCCCTATCAGCCCAAACGTGACACACGTGGCGCGCTCGAAGATGAAGTGCTAACGGTTGACCCAGGCAACGCATCCACCCGTTTTGCCAGCACCGAAACCTTGGCCGCGAGGCAAACCACCGAGGTCGCCCTGCGCCGAACGCTGGCAGGTGACATCGACACCATTCTCGCGAAGGCACTGAAGAAAAATCCAGACGAGCGGTATCCGACGGTCGAGGCATTTGCTATCGACATAGAGCGAGCGCTAAACGGGCACCCGGTGCTCGCGCAGCCCGACAGCGCCTGGTATCGCACACGCAAATTTGTGCAACGGCACCCGTGGGCGGTCGCCGTCAGCAGTGCGGGTGCAGTGACTTTGATGATGGCCGCGGGGGTTGCCGTGTGGCAAGGCAGCGAGGCGCGAACTCAAGCAGCGCTGGCCGAGCGTGAAGCCTCGCGCGCCAAAGCCGTGCAACAGTTTTTGGTGACGCTATTTCAGAGCGCCAATCCGGAAAAATCCCGTGGCAAAACGCTGACGGTACGCGAGGTGCTTGACCAGGGTGCGCAACGCATACGCACCGAATTCGCGAATCAGCCAGAAACCGAAGCGGCGCTCGCTGGAGAAATAGGCGCGATTTACGAATCGTTAGGCGATCTGGACAAGGCGGTCACTTATCTCGCGCGCAAGGTGGCGCTGCTCGACAGCATCCGCAAAAGCAGCAATGCGGACTTCGTGGACGCCAACGAACGGTTGGGTCGCTATTTGGTTACCTCAGATCGTTTTGTGGAGGCCGAAGCCCCGCTGGCGCGGGCGTTGGCAGAAGCCGCCAAGATCGAGCCAGCCGCGCGTGAACAACGATTGCATGCGTCGATGACGCTGGGATTGCTGCGGCTAAAGATCGGGAAAATTGCCGACGCGCAATCAACACTGACCGCCGTACGCGACGAAATTGCGAAACTACCTGACGTTACGCCGAAGCTTGCTTGGCTGGCCGACGGCCACTTGTCCGAGGCCCTAACAGCCAGCGGCAACTACGAAGCCGCCCGTGAACTTGACGTGAGCGCATTGCGGAGAGTTCGTAGCGACAATCAAGCGCAAGTCGTCGATCTCATCACGGCTGAGTCGAACCTTGCTCAGGCCGAATTCGCGCTTCGTCAGTTGGACGCAGCGCAAAGCCTGTTCCGATCGGCCTTGGATCGAAGCATCGTACTGCTGGGGAACAACGCGAGCGAAACGTTGTACGCCAAAACGTGGTTAGCCCGAACCTTCGCAGCCAAGGGCGATTACGCGCGGGCGATTTCGCTGCAGGACGAGGTCATTAAAGCTGCGGGAGCGAGCGGCGAAGCGAGCGAAGTTGCGCGGGCAGAAATGTTTCAGATCAGAAATTTGATCGGCGACGCGCAGCTTGCGCGCGCGGGCCAACTTGTTGAAGCGGCATTGACTTATCACACCAATCTTCAACCCGGTGCAAGCCGATACACGGAGCGGCTGCGCGCTTTGCGCGGCGAAATCCAATTTGCGAATGGCGACATTGCCCGGGCTGAAACCAGCGTGCGCGAAGCGCTCGCCAATCAGGAGCAGATGTTTGAGGCGACATCTCCGCAGATTGCGCAAACGCTCGACGTGTTGGGTGCAATTCTCAGAGCACAAACGCGTTACGCGGAGGCCATCAAAGCGCACACCCGAGCCCACGCAATTCACGTTAAGTCGTTTGGATCGAACCACGTTCAAGCGCTTCGTAGTGAAACTTATTTGGCGGTCGCACGCGTGGGCAACAGCGAACCATCCGCCACGTCAGACTTTGCGAGCTTGCGCACGGCTCTAGGTGAGGCGCTAGGTGCTGATCACCCCGCTCAAAAACAGCTCGCGCGTGCCGAGTCTTGGGTCGCGCTTTCGCCGCGCGAACGATCCGCCCGCAATCTGGTGGATCGGTTTCGACTGATTGATTTTTAGTTCATTGTTAAGGAGATTCAAATGCAGACGTTTTCCATTACACCCTCTCGCCCGGTGGTAGCTAAGGCGCTGGCCTT